>NZ_JHVI01000020.1 GCF_000620065.1 Meiothermus cerbereus DSM 11376
CTCATGAGTCTGGCCCTACGGGAGTTTCAGCAGGAGGTGGACCCAGAGGGGCGGAAGGTTCTGGTGCTGCTTTTGGACAACGCAGGCTGGCACCGGGCCAAAGACCTCCAGGTACCGCCCGGTCTGCTGCTGCTGCACTTACCGCCCTACACCCCCGAGCTCTCCCCGGCAGAGCCGGTGGTGCCTTTGCTGCGGGAAGCGGTGGCCAATGAGAGTTTCCCCAGCTTGGAGGCTTTGCAAGAGCGTCTGGCAGAGCGGTGTGTCTATCTCCAGGAGCACCCCGAGGTCATCCGGGGGGTGGCGGGGTTCGGGTGGATTCCTGAAGAATGACTATCTATCTAAGGTTGGTATTACTTATTCGCGAAAGCAGAGGGGCGTTATTCAAGCTGGCAGGGGGAATTTATGCACATTAGCAATGCTCATGAAGAGAAGCTCGAGCAAAAAAAGGGGCAAAGCCTTGGCAAGCTGAACTTGCCTTGGTTTTTGGGCCAGATCAGGCGTCTGGCCCATTTGCTATAGCCCCTGAACAAAAATACCAGTTATAGGCTTGGTGGGCAAAGCCCAAAGACATCAGACATCTCTGGTTGGACTGTCGGTTTGTTTCTAGCAAATCTTTACATTCGAAATACCTGGGAGAGGTATCTATGTCCGAGTTTATTGGGGCAATATTGGTGTTGGTTTGCTTTGGCTATCTTGTTGCCATCTTCGACGACCTGATCTTTGACCTGACCTATCTTTTGCGACGACGTCGTTTTCAAAAGGCCAGTCTCTCGAGAGAAGAACTGGAGAGCGATAACCCCAAGCGCATAGCCGTTATGGTAGCGGCCTGGCAGGAAGCAGGGGTGGTTGCCGAGATGGTGAGGGCTACGCTCCGCCTGATGCACTATCCGGAGGATCGGGTCGAGTTCTTTATTGGGGTCTACCCCAACGACGAGGCCACTTTGCAGGAAGTGCGTGAACTGGCGAGGAGCAACCCCCACGTTCACTGCGTGGTCAATCAAAAGCGGGGGCCAACCAGCAAAAGCCAGAACCTGAATGAGGTTTTTGCCTTTATTCAAGACCTGGAGAATATCCGCAACCGGGAATTTGACATCATCGCCATTCATGACGCTGAAGATGTGATTCATCCCTATGCTTTCCGCTTCTACAGTGCCCTTCTGAGCCACAAAGACATGGTGCAGCTACCCGTCATTGCCATGTTTCCCAAGCTGCCCTGGTGGCGATGGCTCAACCGCATGGTTGCCGGTACCTACGCCGATGAGTTTGCCGAAAACCACCTTCATCACATGCCGGTACGTGAGTCGTTTGGTTTGTTTGTGCCTAGTGCGGGCACCGGTTTTGCTTTACGGCGCGATGTGGTGAGCTTTTTGGCGGCCGAGGGGCCCATTTTTCGCGAGGGTAGCCTGACCGAAGACTACGATATGTCTTTGCGCTTGTGGCAAAAAGGCTTTAAGGTGCACTTCCATGTGCAGCGGCTCAAGCGCATTGATGATCGGGGGCGTATTCGCAACGAGGTTGTGGCCATTAAGGAATACTTTCCCTCGGAAATACGCGCGGCCATTAAGCAAAAAGCTCGCTGGATATACGGCATTACCATGCAAAGCCCCAAGGAGATGGGCAAAAGAAGGCTTTCCTTCAAGGATCGCCTGGTGCTTTGGCGAGACCAGAAGGGGAAATATACCAACCTGATTCATTTCGTGGGGTATCCGCTGGCCCTGTACTCCGTATTGAGCTATTTCCTCGACTGGCCACATGCCGATCCCAGGCTAACGCTGTGGTTGAGCGGAGGCATCTTAGCCATTACCCTCGAGCGCCTCTTAATGCGCTTTGCTGCCATAAAGTCTGTTTACGGGGTTTCCGAGGCTTTGCGAGCGACTTTGGTGCTGCCTTTATTCCCCCTACGCTGGTTTGTGGGCAACATCATTAATGCCCTGGCTACCTTGCGCGCCTGGCGAATGTACTTCTGGCCTGCTCGAGGGGCCCGCAGAGGCACTGCCCCAGCCTGGGACAAAACAGAGCGCAAGAGCTATGTGCCCATGGAGGTGCTCGAATCGGTTCGCCGACGCCTGGGCGATGTTTTGTTGTTTTACGAAGACGTGAGTCCACAGGTGCTGGCTCGAGCCCTGCGCGAAAAGCCACCCGGCACACCATTGGGCGAAGTTTTACTGCGTGAACAGGTGCTCGACCCCTACCGGCTGAGGCTGCGCATTACCGAAACCCAGGAACGCTTGCGCAACGAACCCAACAGGTCGGCCATGGCGATGGATTATAGCGACTGATTTTCGTTTGGATTGACTCGAGTTTGACAAAGGAGTGGTTTTATGAACGCAATAAAGTGGCAGGTGTTCAACCATTACGGTAAGGCTTTGCTATTGCTGGCAGGGCTACTGATTTTTGCGGCCTGTGGTACTTCCTCGAGCCCTCAAGCAGAAGGAAAACAGGGTAGTGGGGTCAATGCACAGGCGGCAACCTCGGTGCTAATCCTCTATCCCGATGGCCCGGGTACTTTTTCTGAATCCAATGGGGTCTCGCTGCAAAGAAAGTCCAAAATTGGCTCTGTGCAGCTTAAACCGGGCCTCGCTTACGATAAATCTACCCGCTCAAAAAAGGGCGGTAAGGACAAGCCTGGCCAGACCGGAGCGCAATCTATGGGCGAGGTTCAAACCCAGGCCTACTCTTACCCCGATGCAGCCCAGATTTATGCGATCATGCTGACCAACCTGCTGGGTCGCTACGCTGATGTGGCCGTAACCCGTAAGGCGGTTTCGGCCTATACAGCCGGAGAAGCCAACCAGTACTACCGCACATTTTACATCGGTAGCACCTACGAAGACCCGATTCCCACCGCCCTGATCAGCGATATTATGGGCGGCGCTAGGGTAACCTGGCTCAACTACAACATTTGGAGGCTGGACAACCCGGCCATGGGGGCCAGCCTGAGCCAGCTGGGCCTGCGCTATGTAGCTTTGTATCCAGAGTATCAGCCGTCCGAGTTCTCGGTGGGCTTTAACAGGATTGACTACCGGGGCTATACCTTCAAGAAGTACATCCCGGGCTTGCTGGAAGTTCCCATCGAGATGATGGAAGTGGCCCCTGAGTCCCCCAGCGTGGTGGTACATGCCTGGGCCAAGAACAGCGCAGGGCGGCAGATTCCATACGCGCTGCAAAGCGGTAATTTCTGGTACATTGCCGACAACCCCTTTACGTATATTCACGAGCAGGATCGCTACCTGATTTTTGCAGATCTGATTGCGCCCATGATGGGGCGTGATGTTACCTGTACCCCCAGGGCCCTGGCCCGCATGGAAGATTTGAGCCCGAACGATGAAGGCGCTGACCTCAAACGGATGCTGGATAGCATTAATCGGGTAGGGATTCCGTTCCTGGCTACTGCAATACCCCTGTATGTGGACAACAATACTGTGCCAGTCACCCAGATCCGATGGACGCAAAACAGTGGGGCCCTGACTCAACTTCGCCGCATACCCAGAATTCGTGGCCGGATATTCCAGCACGGCTACACCCATCAGTTTGAAAACCTCAAGAATCCCTCAGGTATTTCAGGTGATGACTGGGAGTTCTGGCGGGTTGAGCTCGATGCCAATGGTAACCGCATTACCAGCTCACCCATTCCAGGCATGACAGCCAGCAGTGCGCTACAGCGCATTCAGACCGGCCGCTCGATCCTGGTGGGTCTTAGCACCTCGACCGCCAACCTTACACCGGTGGGCTGGACAACGCCCCATTACGAGGCCGACCCTGGTTACTATGCCACGTTTAACCAGGTCTATAGCCGGGTTATGGAGCGGCGCATTTACCGAGTGGGCACGGTAATTGCAGGGCAGTTCTTCCCCTACCCTGTGCGGGATGTGAACGGCACCCTGATGCTCCCTGAAAACCTGGGTAGTGTACAGCCCAACTACCTGCTGCCCATGGTAGAAGAGGCCGCTCGAGCCAACCGGGTGCTGCGCTGTCCCTGGGCGGGCCACTTCTTCCATGCCTACACCATTGACCCTACCTATGACGGCCCCAATGCCTACTCGGCAGCTCAATTTGAGGGTTTTTTGCGCTATGTGCGGAATACCCTGGGTTATACCTATGTAGACCCCACTACCGTAACCACACAGTAGAGATATGGCTCGTTATGAGCAAAAGAAGGTTCTTGTTGGTTTTGCTGGTGCTGGGAGGGTGTCAAAACTTCACCCTCCCGGCTCCACCGGTGGATCCTGGCCCACCC
The DNA here is from genome assembly GCF_000620065.1 of Meiothermus cerbereus DSM 11376. NCBI lineage: Bacteria > Thermotogati > Deinococcota > Deinococci > Thermales > Thermaceae > Meiothermus > Meiothermus cerbereus. The sequence continues at coordinate 4,238 of NZ_JHVI01000020.1, forward strand.
GCTAAGAGGATAGGGGTTCCCCCCCCAGGCGCGTATTATCATGGGGTTTATCCTGGACAGAAAAATTTGGAGGAGTACCAGATTACACCGGCTGCGCTGGATGCTTATGAGCAAGCGGTTGGGCGTAAGGTGGCTTGGGTTTACTTCTCCAACGACTGGTTTGCCAGCCGGGCTTTTCCACTGGCTACAGCCCAGTGGATACGCTCCAGGAACGCAGTCCCGTTCATCCGGTTAATGCTGCGAAGCAGCAGCGAGACCTATGTAGCCGAGCCTTTGTATAGCCTCGAGGCTATTCTTAGGGGCGACTTTGATTCAGACCTCAAGGCATGGGGGCAGGCGGCCAAAGCTTTTGGCACGCCAGTTCTGGTGGAGTGGGGTACAGAGGTTAATGGACAATGGTTTTCCTGGAACGGCAGATGGAACGGAGGCCCGACCCTGGGCCCCCAACGCTTTCGAGATACCTACCGCCACATTGTCCAGACCATTAAATCGGTTGGGGCAGACAACCTGACCTGGGTCTGGCACGTCGATGCCTACGATGACCCCGAGGCCGAGTGGAACCGCCTGGAAAATTACTATCCTGGCCACGACGTGGTGGACTGGATTGGGGTCTCGGTGTATGGTGCCCAGGAACCCGCCGAGAACAATACCCAAACCTTTGCCGATGGAATGAACTCAGTCATGCCCCGTTTGGCACGGCTGGCCCCGGATAAGCCGGTGGTGGTGGCAGAATTTGCGGTGACGGCGGGTAACCCTAGGGTGAATGCTGTGCAGTGGGCCGAGGCCGCTCTAAGCGGAATCCTGTCCAACCAGTGGCCACAGCTACGCGGCTTTGCCTGGTGGAACGAGGCTTTCGACACAACCGAGATGCGAGTTCAGGTGATACCTGGCCTCAAAGAAGTGTTTCGTCAAAAGCTGGCTTCGCCGCAGGTGCTGGATCGCCCTCTGTGAGGCCATCTTTTCCTGCCGGCGCTGCTCAACTGGCGCCGCACCACAGTTCCCACATTTGCCCGGTCAAAACTGCTGCAAGGGGTGACCGTCCCTTTTTGGTGAACAGCCGCGCCAGCGGTCTGTCCCGAAGGGGATCGTCCTGCTGGTGAACAGCCGCGCCAGCGGTCTGTCCCGAAGGGGATCGTCCTGCTGGTGAACAGCCGCGCCAGCGGTCTGTCCCGAAGGGGATCGTCCACTTCTCGGTTTCGTGCAGCGGCAAAAATAGCGAAGACCGCGATAGAGTAGGGTTTATGAAAATAGCGTTCATTGGACTGGGAGCGATGGGTTATCCGATTGCTGGGCACCTGGCCAAAAAATACGAGACCCTGGTTTGGAACCGCACCTTTGAAAAGGCCCTGGCCCATGCCAGAGAGTTTGCTTCAAAGGCGGTTGATCTAGCCGACGTTGCCCAGGCCGATATGGTGTTTACCTGCCTGCCTACCTCCCTCGAGGTGGACGAAATGGCCCGCAGGTTGCTGCCCTACCTGCGCCCCGGGATGCTTTGGGTGGACCACACTTCGGGCGAGCCGGAGATGGCTAAAAAGACCGCCCGGATGCTTCAGGAAAAAGGGGTGTCGTACCTGGATGCTTGCCTGTCTGGGGGGGTAGCTGGCGCTATTCAGGCCAGAGCTACCGTAATGGCCGGGGGTTCTGCAGAGGACTTTGCCAGGGCCAGGCCGGTGATGGAGGCCTTTGCTGCCAAGATTGTTCACGTAGGGCCGCTGGGGTCGGGGCATGCCGTCAAGGCGGTCAACAATGCCCTGCTGGCGGTAAACCTGTGGGCCTTGAGCGAGGGCATGCTGGCCCTGGTTCAGCAGGGGGTCGATGCCAGGCTGGCGCTCGAGGTGATCAACGCTTCCTCGGGGCGCTCGAATGTGAGTGAGAATCTGTTTGGCCAGCGGGTACTTACGCGCCAGTTTCCCAACACCTTTGCCCTGGGTTTGCTGGCTAAGGACATGGGTATCTGTGTCCGGGTGCTCGAGGCCGCCGGAACCCCTGCGCCCATGCTAAAGCAGGTGCGGGAGTTCTTCGAAATAGCCAAACGCGAAGTGGGCAGTGCCGATGTGGATCACACCGCCGTGGCAAAGCTGCTCGAGCGGTGGTCGGGTGTCGAAATTAAATGAAAGCTGCGCTCGTTTTGGGGATGAGAAATTCCGGCTGCAAACGTGGGGCATTCTCAGATTGAACCCAGTATTGCACCATAAAGTAAAGCATGGAACAGCTCAGGCCTGGGTGGCTGCTCAAACCGCTTGCGGTGACGCTGCTGGCGCTGGTTTTGTTTGGTATGGGGTATTGGCTCGGGCTGCGCTCGGCCCTGGTGCAGGTGGTGGCTGGGACGGGGCCGCAGGCGGGGCCGCTGCGATGGGTGCAGTTTGACCCACAACAGCAGCTACAGCCTGCGCCCGACCCCCGCGAACTCATCCCGCTTCAGCCGGGGCCAGGACAGGGCCCAGGGCAGGGCCCGGGCCAGGGGCAGGCTGAGGAATGCCCCCTCCTGATTTACCAGGACGGCCAGTTGTTCCGCTTCGAACTGCCGCAGCCGATGCCAGGGCCGGGTGGCCCTCAACCGGGGCCGGGGATGCCTGGGGGCTCACCCGAGCTTATTCCGCTTGATCCCAGTGTGCCTTCCCTGCCAGCACCGCCTGCACCACCCGATAGCCGGCCCGGTCAATCAACCTAGCTGTGTCTGCCACCCTGGCTTGCCCGATTTCCCAACAAGCCAAAACCCCCAAGTTGCAGAGGTTTATATGAGCGAGATGCAAAAACCCTCCCTCGAGCCCCAGGCCGTTATGGATGCTGCCGCCAAGTTGCGCACCCTCCTGCTGGAAGTCAAGAAGGTCATTGTCGGCCAAGATTTGATGCTGGAGCGAATGGTGGTGGCGCTCCTGGCTCGAGGCCATATCCTGATCGAGGGGGTGCCGGGCCTAGCCAAAACCCTGGCCATCAAAACCATGGCCGAAGCCATTGGGGCCAGTTTCAAGCGCATCCAGTTCACCCCCGACCTGGTACCCGCCGACCTGGTGGGCACCCGCATCTACAACCCCAAAGAAGCCAACTTTGAAGTCGAGCTGGGGCCGATTTTTGCCAACCTGATTCTGGCCGACGAAATTAACCGGGCCCCGGCCAAGATTCAGTCGGCTTTGCTCGAGGCCATGCAGGAGCGCCAGGTGACCATCGGTCACGAGACCTTCAAGCTGCCCGACCCCTTTTTGGTGCTGGCTACGCAGAACCCCATCGAGTCGGAAGGCACCTACTTTTTGCCCGAGGCCCAGGTAGACCGGTTTATGTTCAAGGTCTGGATAGACTACCCCGCCTTCTACGAGGAGATGACGGTGGTGGAGCGGGTCTCGACCAGGTTTGAACCGGTGCACAAGGTGCTCAGCGGCGATGAGCTGCGCCACCTACAGGCCATGGCCGACCAGGTGCATGTACACCAGGCCGTGACCGAGTACGCTGTGCGCCTGACTCGAGCCACCCGCGACCCCGGCGAGGTGGGGCTAGCCAACCTGAAGAAATACATCAGCTTTGGCGGCAGCCCCCGCGCCAGCGTGAACCTGATTTTGGGGGCCAAAGCCCTGGCGATTGTGCGGGGCCGCGAGTATGCCCTGCCCGAAGACGTGCGCGACCTGGCCCCCGAGGTTCTGCGCCACCGCATCATCCTGTCTTACGAGGCCCTGGCCGACGAGGTGAAGCTCGAGGATATGGTGCAGAAGATTATTGCCGCTACCCCACTGCCCAAGGTGCACATCGGCGATCCTTACCGCGATACCAGACCGGCGGCTGCGGAGAACCCATCGGCCTGAGCCTTTGGAGGCTGGTTTATGCCTTGAGCCTGGTGATGCGCCACCCACGGGAGGCCTATGCTGTTTCGAAGATCCAGCAAAAATAAAATCGAAGTGACGCTGGAGGCCGAGCCCCGCCCAGCGATGCCCAGACAGCGCGAACTCCCCGCGGAGTTGTTGCGCAAGCTCGAGTTCCGGGTTTTGAGGCGGCTGGACGGTTTTTTGTTTGGCGACTACACCGGCTTTTTCTATGGCCCCAGCCTGGACCTGGCCGAGGTGCGCGAGTACCAGCCCGGCGACGAGGTACGGCGCATAGATTGGAACGTGACCGCCCGCACCGGCAAAATCCACATCCGCCAGTACCGCGAAGAGAAAGAGGTTACGGTCTGGCTGGTGGTGGACCTTTCCGCCTCGATGCGGTTTGGCACCCGTCGGGTGCTCAAGGCCGAAGAAGCGCTGGAGTTTGTGGGCACGGCGGCGGCCATTGTGGGGCGGCATGGCGATAAGGTGGGCGCGATTGGTTTTTCCGAGGCTGGGATGCGGGTGGTGCCACCTGGTACGGGTCGGCGGCAGGCCTTGCGGGTGCTGCACCAGCTTTATGGCCTGATGTCACAGCCTGAACCCCACGGTAAAAAGGATGGGCAGGGAAAGGCCCACTCGGCCTCGCTTGAATATGCTCTCGAGTACGTCGCCAAAACCCTCAAACACCGGGCTTTGCTGTTCGTGATCTCCGACTTTCTCAACCCCCAGCCCGAGCAGGAGCCCCCCTGGGCCAAACAACTGCGACGGCTGGCCTACCGCCACGACGTGGTGGCGGTGCGCATCTTCGACCCTGCCGAAAAGGAGCTGCCCAACGTGGGTGAGCTGCGTATGCGCGACCCCGAGAGTGGCGAGGAAATCTGGCTGGACACTAGCGACCCCAGGGTGCGCCGGGCCCATGCGCTGCTGGTGCAAGCCCGCGAAGCCATGCTCGAGCGTACCCTGCGGGCGGCCCAGGTGGACGTACTCAATTTGTCCACCGCACAGGAGATTGTCGAACCGCTACTCAAGTTCACCTTGCGCAGAAGGGGGCGAAGATGAGCTTTACCTGGCCGGTATTTTTGTGGCTGATGTTGCTTTTCCCCCTATTTATCGGTTTTCTGGTCTGGGCCAGCCGACGGCGAGAGCGCACGGCCCAGGCCTTTGCCGATGCAAGGCTGCGCGCGGTGGTGGTGCGTCAGCCGCCCAAAGCCCACCTGCGCTGGCCCCTGGCCTTGCAACTGCTGGCCCTGTTTCTGCTCCTGCTTGCTGGAGCCCGGCCGGTAGCCAGCCTACCCCTGCCCAGCAACAAAGCCGCGGTGGTGCTGGCGGTGGATACCTCGCGCTCCATGCTGGCCTCAGATCTCAATCCTAGCCGCCTGGAAGCCGCCAAGGCCACGGCGCGCAAGTTTATCGAACTGGCCCCGGCCACCACCCAGATTGGGCTGGTCAGCTTTTCCGACTCGGCCTCGGCCCTGGTGATGCCCACCACCGACCGAGTAAAGCTGCTGGAAGCCATAGACCGCCTCAAACCAGCCCAGAACACCTCCATCGAGAACGCCATCGTGACTGGGGTGCGAATGCTGCCGGGGCGCCGAGAACTCAAACCCCCTGCCGAGTTGCAACCGCCCGGCCTGAGTCAGTCCGACCCTTTGCAAGGCATACCCGACCTGCCTGTGCCAGAGCAGCGCCAGCCTCCAGCCGACCTACCGCCAGGGAGTGTGGTGATCCTGTCGGATGGGGCCTCCAACGTGAGCACCAACCCTAGCCTTCCCACCCGTAACCGCCTCGAGATCGCCGCGCGTTTTGCTAAAACTGCCAACGTTAAACTTTATACCTTTCCCATGGGCCAGCCAGGCGGAACCGTAATGCAGATTGAGGGCCGCAGCTACTATGTTCCCTTTGAGCCCAGGAACCTCGAGCAACTGGCCCAGGCCACGGGCGGTAAAAACACCTACCCACCCACGGAGGAGGCCCTAAAAGCGATTGTTAAAGAGCTGGGCGTGGTTATTCGCTGGGAGGGCGTCAAGACCGAGATTTCTTCGCTGCTTTCGGCCCTGGCTGCTTTACTCATGATTATGGGTGCTGGCCTGAGCCTGCGCTGGCAGCGGCGGGTGCCGTAGAGAAGGTGGGGTTTCCGATGGCTGTTTTGGCAGAAAACCTTAGTGGTATGACCTGGAGTTGGTAAGAAGACGGTAGGTGGTCTGAATGGTTTTTATGTGGCCTTGGGCGCTGATCTTGCTGATGCTGCTGCTGCTGCTGGTCTGGTGGTACCTGAAGGGCCTGCGCCTGCCAAGCGAGGCTGTGGCGTTTTACCCGGAGCTGGCTTTACTGCGAAAGGCTAGCCGCACAACCCAACGCTGGTACCAACACCTACCGGCCGGGCTCTACCTGCTGGCCTTGCTGGCCGCGCTCTTAGCGCTGGCCCGCCCCAGCCTAATGGTGCCGCAGGCCGACCCCAGGGCGGCGGTGGTTCTGGCGGTGGATATTAGCCGCTCAATGCAAGCCACCGATGTGCAACCAAGCCGTTTTGAAGCAGCCAGAGCGGCCCTGCGTACCTTCATCCGCGAGCTACCGGAAGGTACACGGGTGGCCTTAGTGACCTTTTCCCGCGATGCCCAGCTGGTGGTACCCCTCACCACCGACCGGAGGCGCTTGCTGGAAGCGGTAGATTTCTTAGAGCTCAACCTGGGCACCGCCATAGGCGACGCTATCCTGGAAAGCATTGCGGCCCTGCCCCCCCTTTCTGAGCGGGCCGATGCACCTGACCCCAAGAGTCTGGCTACCATTATTCTGCTAACTGATGGCCGTAGCCTGGCTGGGGTGGATCCGATCGAAGCAGCTTACGAGGCAGCCCGATTGAAGATTCGTGTCCATGCGATAGGAATTGGCCGCACCACAGAAGGCCCGGTTCCGGGACTGCCCGAACATTATGCGCTGGCCGCACAGTTCGATGAAGAAGTGCTCAAGGAGATTGCCCGGGTGGGCGAGGGGGAGTACTTCTATGTGGACTCCGCCAGCAAGCTCAAGGATGCCTACCGCAACCTGACCCGACAGATGACCTGGCGGGTGCGTCAGGACGAGGTGTCCGCGCTGTTTGCTCTGCTGGCAGGGGGCTTCCTGATGCTCAGCCTGGGGCTGTCCCAGCTCCGCCGCAGGGTGAGTTGACCCAAAGGCGGCCTCAGGCCTCTGCGCTGCTACCGGAAAACGAGCCCTGCCGCATGAGGGCCTGGGCCAGCTCGAGCCGCGCGACCAACGAAGGCGCTTCCAGCAACGCCTGCCGGTCTTGAGCGGGAACCCGCAGGTTCACGCACAGAAAAGAAGCCTGGTAGAGGGGATCGTCGGGCAGGTTGGCGATGGCCTCTTCCAGCGCCCCTGGATCGGCGACCCCGGCCATATAGCTGCGGAAAGCGTCCATGGCATCCCAGGCTGCCACAATTTCCTCGCTGCGGGCGTTGCGCTCGAGCGGATAAGGAATATCCAGGGTGGTTTGGTAAAGGTTTTTCTCGAACACGCCTACCCCCTCCACGCGGCAGCGCTCACCCCCTCGACACACGATGTTGAAGGTGCCGTCGGGATTTTCCGAGGCTGCCAGCAAGTCCACGTAGCCCCCCACCTCCCGAATGCCGTCCTGGGTTGCCAGGGTAATCACAAATCGGCGCTGCTCCTCACCCTGGGCCAGCAAGTCCCGTACCATCTGCTTGTAGCGCTCCTCGAAAATATAAAGGGGAATCAAGAGCCCTGGAAACACCACGGTCTCGGGAAGGGGGAAGAGGGGAAGGCGCTTCACGGTATCAGATTAAGGGATGCGAGGCTGGGCTTGCAAAAAACAGGTCTCTAGTTGCGGTGTTGTTGCCAACGCTCCTCGAGCTTCCCGAAAATCCGCAGCAGCTTGGCCTTGGGCAGAATCACCTGCTCGGTGGAGCCCTCGCCAATCCGGTCGCCTAGCTCGTTCCAGGCGGTGCAACGGGCATATACGCGGTTGCCTTCGGTGTGGGTGTGTTCTGCTATGATCCGCACCTTCATGCCCGGCAGGGCCGAGGCCAGATGATCCACGCTCACCTTGGAGCCAATGCCCTCCTCGCCCTCTTCCAAAAAGGGCAGGATGATTTTGCGCCCGGCCAGTTCCATGTGCTTGGCCATCCAGTAGGTGGCATAGACCGGGTGCAGCTTGCCCAGTTGGGGGTCGTCGGGATGCTCGAAGTCTACGGTCATCTCGTCGGTGACCACCGTCTCGAAAGTGGCCTGGTAGCCAGGGGGAATGGGTTTCATAGTTTACGCAGGTCGGCCACCCGCTTGAGCTTGCCGCCCTCGCTGCGGGGGGCCGTGCCGGGGTTGATGAGCGAGACCTTGACCGAGATGCCCACATTGTCCTTGATTTTTTTGGCTACCTTTTCGCGCAGCTGGGCCAGGCGGTGGTCAGCCTCTACAACCGCGTCGGAGAGCACCTGCTGGCCTACTTCCCGGAAGAAAGGCTCGGCCACCTCGAGCTTCAGTTCCACCTCGTCCAGGGTGCCCTCGCGGGTGAGCACAATCTGGTAATGTGGCACCACCTCGGGAATCTCCTTGAGCACGGCCTCGATCTGGGTGGGGTAGACGTTCACCCCCCGCACGATCAGCATGTCGTCGGTGCGGCCCCGGATCTGGGCCATGCGGGCGTGGGTGCGCCCCGAGGGGCCCTTTTCGCGGGTGATGAAGGTCAGGTCGCCCGTCCAGTAGCGCAGGATGGGCATGGCTTTCTTGGTCAGGGTGGTCAGTACCAGCACCCCCACCTCACCCTCGGGCAGGGGGTCGCCGGTCTCGGGGTCTACCACCTCGGGGTAGAAGTGGTCTTCCCAGATGTAGCTGAGCCCCTCGCGCTCCTCTACGTCTTCGTTAGCGACCCCTGGCCCGATGATCTCCGAGAGGCCATAGATGTTGGTGGCCTTGACCCCCAGCCCAGCGTCTACGCTCTGGCGGATGGCCTCGGTCCAGGGCTCCGCGCCCAGGATGGCGTACTGCAGGCTGATTTCCTCCGGGCTAACCCCCCGTTTTTTGAACTCCTCGGCCAGGGTTTGGGCATAGGAGGGTGTGCAGGAAATCATCTCGGGCTTGAAGTCCTGGATGAGCATTATCTGGCGGTCGGTCATGCCGCCGGAGATGGGCACCACCACCATGCCCAGCTTTTCGGCGCCGCCATGCAGACCTAGCCCGCCGGTAAAAAGCCCGTAGCCGTAGGCGTTGTGCAGCATCATGCCAGGCCGACCCCCCGCCGCCGCCAGTGAACGGGCCACCACCTCGGAGAACACTTCCAGGTCGCCCCGGGTGTAGCCCACCACGGTGGGTTTGCCGGTGGTGCCGCTGGAAGCGTGGATGCGGGCCAGCTCTGTGCGCGGCACGGCAAACATCCCAAAGGGATAGGTATCGCGCAGGTCTTTCTTTTTGGTGAAGGGGAGCTTATGCAGGTCTTCTACCCCCCGGATATCGCTGGGTTTGAGCCCCCTTTCGTCCAGGGCCTGGCGGTAGAAAGGAACCCGCTCATACACATAGGCCACCTGCTCGCGCAAACGCTGGTTTTGCAGTTCGGTTAGCTTGGGACGGGGAAGGGTCTCGAGTTCTGGTTGAAACATCGGCATAAGCACCTCGAACTAGAGCTTGAGCTTCATGCCCTCGTGGCTGGAGATGAAGCCCAGGCGTTGATAAAAACGATGGGCGTCGCGGCGCGACTTATGGGTGGTGAGCTGCACCAGGGTACAGCCGCGCTGCCGGGCCTGCTCGATGGCCCATTGCATGACCACCCGGCCCAGGCCCTGGTTGCGCAGGCTGTGGTCAATCCGTACCGCTTCGATCTGGGCCCGCCAGGCACCCTGTAGCGACATGCCGGGAATAAAGCTGAGCTGAAAGGTGCCCACGATGCGGCCCGCCTGCTCCACCACCGCCAAAAACTGGTGGGGGTCAGCCTCGATGGCCTCGAAGGCCTGGTAGTAGCGCTCGGGCAGGGGTTGGGTGAGGGCTTCTCGAGTACGTCCCAGCGGGTCGTCGGCCAGGAGCCGGACGATCTCGGGTACGTCATCCCGTCGGGCCCGGCGAATCAGGCCGTGGCCTTCGGGCAAGGGAAAGACCTCGCTCATAGGGCGGTCATCCCTCCATCTACGGCCAGCACCTGCCCGGTCACATAGTCCGAGGCCGGGCTGCACAGGTACAAAGCGGCGGCAGCCAGCTCACCGGTCTGGCCGATGCGGCCCAGTGGGGTGCGCTCCCGCACCAGCTGCTCGGTGCGGGCCAGCAGCTTCTCGGTCATGCGGGTGGGGAAGAACCCCGGCGCCAGGGCATTAACCCGGATGCCAAAAGGCCCCCACTTGACCGCCAGGTCGCGCGTAAGCGCGATGAGCGCGCCCTTGGAGGCCGAGTAAGCGGCGGCGTCCATTACCTCGCTGGGGCTTCCGGCCAGGCCCGCGACCGAGGCGATGTGGAGGATTTTGCCATAGCCTCGAGCCTTCATACCGCGGGCGGCGATCCTCGAGGCCAAAAAAGCCCCGGTGACGTTGATGTCCAGCACCTCGCGGATTTTTTCCACCGGCACTTCCAGCGCGTCCTGGCCCCAGGTCACCCCGGCGGCGTTGACCAAAATGTCCACCGGGCCCACACGGGCAAAGGCGGCCTCGAGGCTCCCTTCATCCTGTACGTTGCCCACCAGGGGGATGGCGTCGGGGATGAGCTTCAGGGCCTCGGCAAAAAAGCTTTCGCGCCGGGCCAGCAAGGCCACTTTGGCCCCGGCCTCCCGTAGCCCATAGGCGATTTCCAGACCCAGGCCCCTCGAGCCCCCGGTCACGAGGGCGGTTTTACCTTGTAGATTAAACTGCTCCAGGATTTTCATATATTCCGATGATACGCCGTAGGCTGCGTTTTCGGGATGAGGTGTCTGATATGACCCCGCCTGAATCGTTGCGTTAGGGACAGGTCGCGGCACCATCGTTTTTCAGGCTGCTGCTACCCGCGCTTCAGGCGGGGGCCCCAGAAGGAGAATAAACCACATTTCTTACTGACAGGAAATCTGCTTAATTTGTTCTTTTTGCTGGGGTTCATTAGACCTGCTCCACCACCATGGCGATGCCCTGGCCCACCCCGATGCACATGGTGGCCAGGCCAAACTGCACCCCACGCTGCTGCATCTCGTGCACCAGGTTGGCCAGGATGCGGGCCCCCGAGCAGCCCAGGGGGTGTCCGATGGCGATGGCCCCACCGTTCACGTTCAGCCGTTCGTCTTCGGCCTCGAGGCCCCACTCCTGTAGCACGGCCAGGCTCTGGGCGGCAAAGGCTTCGTTGAGCTCGATCAGACCAATCTCGTCCAGGGTGAGACCGGCCCGTTGTAGGGCTTTCTGGGTGGCTGGCACTGGCCCGATGCCCATGATGCGGGGCTCTACCCCCGCGACCGCTATGGCACGTACCCGGGCCATAGGCTTTAGTCCGTGGGCTTCGGCATAGGCGCTGGAGGCCAGCAAAACCGCAGCAGCCCCGTCGTTGAGGGAGGAGGAGTTCCCCGCGGTTACGCTGCCCCCGGCCCTAAAGACCGGTTTGAGCTGGGCTAAGGCCTCGAGGCTGGTATCGGCCCGGGGACCTTCGTCGGTTTGTACGAGGGTGGTCTTGCCCTTGCGGTCTTTGACCTCCACCGGCACCATCTGGCGGGCATAGGCCCCGCTCAGCTGGGCCCGGATGGCTTTTTGATGGGAGTGCAGAGCAAACCTGTCCTGGGCCTCGCGGCTAATTTTGTACTGCTCGGCCAGGTTTTCGGCGGTCTCGCCCATGGAGTCGGTTCCGTAAAGCTCCTTCATCCGGGGGTTCACCAGCCGCCAGCCGAGGGTGGTGTCGTAGAGGGTGACGTTGCCGGTGGCGAAGCCCTTTTCGGCTTTGGGCATCACCCAGGGTGCGCGGCTCATGCTTTCCACCCCGCCCCCCAGGTACACCTGACCCTCCCCGGCCCAGATGGCCCGTGCGGCGCTGGCTACGGCGTCCAGCCCGCTCCCGCACAGGCGGTTGATGGTGGAGCCGCCCACGCTGATAGGCAGCCCGGCCAACAACAAGGCCATGCGGGCCACGTTGCGGTTGTCCTCGCCGGCCTGGTTGGCGCAGCCCATGTACACGTCTTCCACGTCGTCGCCGGGGATGCCGGTGCGCTCGAGCAACGCCTTGAGCGGGATGGCGGCGAGGTCGTCGGGGCGCACCGAAGCTAAAGCGCCGCCGTGCTTACCTACGGGGGTTCGAACAGCGTCCAGAATGTAGGCTTCCATCTTGGTCATGTGTTTTACCTTACTGGATTCTTGTGGGCAAGCGCCTTCTGCGAACGGACTAGCGCTCGGCCACGAAGCGAAAGACCGTGCCGGTAAACAGCGCCACCACGCGCTCTTGGTTGCGAATCTCGATGCGGTAGGTGGCGGTGCGCTGGCCCAGGTTTTCTTCGCTGGCGTGGGCTTCTAAGTGTTCACCCGCTTTTACCGCTTTGAAGTACTGCATCTGGGTGGTAAGGGCTACGGCTGGGGTGCCGTGTGAGTTGGAGGCCAGGGCAAAAGCCGCATCGGCCAGGCTGTAGAGAAAACCGCCGTGGCAGTTGCCGTGGATGTTGAGGTGCTCGGGTTTCACCTGGGCCGTCACCACCGCTCGGCCAGGCTCGAGCAACCGGGTCTGTAGGCCCAGTAACTGCATATAGGGGTCGATAGTTGCGCGCATGGTCAGGCTTCGGTTTTGCTGCGGATGCCCAGGTACGACTCAATTACCCGGGGGTCGTGGAGCAGATCCTGGCCGCGGCCCTCCATGACCAGCTCGCCGGCCTCGAGCACATAGCCCCGGTCGGCCAGCTTGAGAGCCATGCGGGCGTTTTGTTCCACCACCAAAATGGGCGTGCCCTGGGCCTTGAGTTCGCCCAGGATATGAAAAATCTCCTGCACGATCAGGGGGGCCAGTCCCAGGCTGGGCTCGTCGAGCAAGAGCAGTTTGGGCCGGGCCATCAGGGCCCGCCCAATGGCCAGCATCTGCTGCTCCCCCCCGGACATGGTGCCGGCCAGCTGTTTGCGGCGCTCTTTCAAGCGAGGGAAGAGGGTATAGACGCGCTCGAGGTCCTCCCGGATGCCCTTTTCGCGCCGCTGGAAGCGGGTAAAGGCCCCCAGCAGCAGGTTGTCTTCCACCTCCATCGAGGCGAACAGCTCGCGTTTTTCGGGTACCATCACCAGGCCCTGGACGGCCAGGGCCTCGGGGCTGCGACGGGTCAAGCTCTGTCCTTGGTAGCGCACCGTTCCGCTGCTGCTGGCCAGACCCAGAATCCCCTTCAGGGTGCTGCTCTTGCCCGCCCCGTTGGGGCCGATCAGCGTGATGGCCTCGCCGGCACCCACCGAAAGCGAGAGGTGGCGCACGGCTTCCACGGCCCCGTAGCGCACGGTCAGGTTCTGCACTTCCAGCACGCTCATGCGGCCTCCCCTAAGTAGGCCTCGATCACCCTGGGGTTCTTCTGCACTTCGGCGGGGGTGCCTTCGGCCAGCTTTTCCCCATAATGCATCACCACCACCCGGTCTACCAGCCCCATCACCAGGTCCATGTCGTGATCCACCAAAAGCACCGTCACGCCTTCATTCACCAACTTGCGAATCAGGGCGGCAAACTGGCGTTTTTCGCCAGCCCTGAGCCCGGCGGCGGGTTCGTCCAGGAGTAGCACCTCGGGCCTCGAGGCCAGCGCCCGGGCAATTTCCAGCAAGCGCAGCTGACCGATGGCCAGCCCCTCGGCTTTCTGGTGGGCAATCTGGGCCAGGCCTACCCGCTCCAGCGCCCGGTAGGCTTCCGCCAAAGCGGCCTCTTCTTCGGCTCTGGATAGCCCAAACATGGAAGCGGCAATGCCGCTTCTGGTACGCGCGTAGGTGCCCAGGGCTGCGTTCTCCAGCACCGTCATCTCGGGGAAGAGGTGGGGGTGCTGGAAGGTACGGGCGATGCCGAGCCGGTGTACCTCGTAGGGCGTGCGGCTGGAGATGGTCTGGCCCCTAAACCGCACCGTGCCCTTGCTGGGCGCATAGACCGAGGTAATCATGTTAAAGCAGGTGGACTTGCCCGCCCCGTTGGGGCCAATCAGGGCCAGAATCTCGCCCCGGCGAAGCTGAAAGCTCATGCCATTGACGGCCAGCAGGCCGCCGAAACTTTTACTTAAGTTGTCCACCTCGAGCAGCACCTCACCCGGCTGGCCCGAAGCGACCCGAGCGGGAAGACCACTACCGCTTGGGTTTTGTGGTCTTGCGCGAGGCAAGTAACGCTCCAAGAAAGGCCACAGCCCCTTGGGGGCGAACATCAGGATCAGCACCAGGATCAGGCCATAGGCAATGATTTCATAATTGCCGGTGCGCCCAAAGATGCGCGGCAGCAGGCCCTTGAGCACTTCCTCGAGGCCCGTCACCAGCCCCGCACCTAGGATGACCCCCGGAATGCTACCCACCCCCCCGGCCACCGCGGCAATCAGGTATTTGATGGAGGCATCCAGGCTAAACGGTGTGGGGTTGATGAACTTCTGGTAGTGCACGTAAAGCCAGCCCGCCACACCGGCGTAAATGGCCGAGAGCACGAACACCTGTAGCTTGAGTACCGCCGGATTGACGCCAAAACTGGCCGCGGCGATGGCGTCGCCCTTGGAAGCCCGCATGGCCCGCCCAGTTCGACTGTTGGTCAGGTTCCAGGCCACCCAGGCGCCCAGCAGCACAAAAGACCAGGCCAGATAGAAGTAGCTTCTGCTGTCGTTCAAGCTCCAACTAAACACAGAAATGCTTGGAACCCCGCGCAAACCGGTGTGCCCTCCAGTAAGGCCGATCCAGCTCCCCATGACAATATAGAGGGCCATACACCAGGCAATGGTGGAGAGGGGTAGATAGTGCCCCTTGAGGCGGGCTGTAATGCCCCCCAGCACCACCGCACCCAGCACCGCAACCAGCACCCCTAGCGGCAGGGTCAGCCAGGGGTTCCAACCCTGGCCGATGGTCAGAAGGGCGCTGGCGTATGCAGACAACCCCATAAAGGCAGCCTGACCAAAGCTGGTCATGCCCGAAAGGCCCGTTAGCAGATAAAGCCCCAGGGCCACCAGTGCGCCAAAAGCAATGTAGTTGCCCACGGTCAGGTAAAACGAGGTGGCGGGCAGCAACAGCGGTAACAGCAGCAAGATGACAACTGCCGCCAGGGTGAAGGGGGATACCCTAAAGTTCATCACTCCTCCTCCCCAATTTCGTGGCTCTGCAGGCTGCGCCACAGGAGAATGGGCAATAGCAGGGCAAAAACGATGGCGTCTTTGTAGGCGCTGGCCTGGAACGAGGCCCAGGACTCCATGGCGCCCACCAGCAGGGCCCCCACCACGGCCAGCGGGTAGCTGACAAGGCCACCTAGAATGCCGGCCACAAAGCCTTTGAGGCCCAGCAGGAAACCCTGAAAGTAGGCGGGGGAGATCAGGGGTGCTAGCAGCATGCCGCTGATGCAGGCGATGAGGGTAGCAATACCAAAAGAAACATAGCCGGCCTGGCTGGGGCTAATGCCCAGAAGTCTGGCCCCATAGCGGTTTACAGCGCAGGCCCGCAAGGCCTTGCCATAGATGCTCTTGGTAAAAAACAAGTACAGGCCTGCCATGGTAAGAAAGGCAAAGCCATAGACCAGAAAAGCCTGGTTGTTGACCGGCACCAGCCCGATGGTGGTCTGGCCCTGGAGGATGGCAGGCAGGCGGAACTGCTCAGGGCCAAAAAACACCAGCCCCAACCCCATATAGGCAAAGTGCAGGCCTACCGCAATAATCAGATACGTGAGCACGCTTGCATTTTTGGCGGGCTCGAAAAAGAGCCGGTAAGAGGCTGGGCCAATGGGCAGCACCACCAGGATGGCAAAAAGCCAGCCCAACCACATCGGTACCCCCTGGGCACCCCACCAGGCTACGCCCAGGACCCCCAGCGCGCCCAGGGCCAGCAAGCCCGCACGTCTGAGATTTGTTCGGTCTAAAATTGCCCACCACAAGAGCATGGCTGTGGCCAACCAGGCCGTGCCGGGTATCTGGCCTTCCAGGCTGAGCCCGCTTACCTCGCTGGGTAGAAACCATACGTAGGTCAGGGGCGCAAAGACCAAAAACTCGCCCAGTGGAACCATGATTACCCGGGTAACGGCAAAAACCAGCACCAGTGACAGCCCTAGTAGGGCGTAGATAGTGCCGTTTTGTAGGGCATCGGCGGTAAGGAAAGAGAAGATGGTCCAATCCATAAGAAAAGAGCTGGGGGGGAGGGGGTGGGGGAGCTAACTCCCCCCGATTTGTTAAAACCCCTGCCCCCGGCCCGCTACCTGAAGGTTCGCAGAAGCTTCCACTCGAGCTTGCCAGCTGGGTTCTTCACGATCTCAACCATGACCGCAGCCTCGTTGAAGCGCAGGCCCAGGTGGTCGGTGGGGGACATATTGAAGAGGCCGTGGGTGCCTACCACATTGCGGGTGGCCTCGAGCTCATCCCGCAGCGCCCGGCGGAAAGCGGCCAGGTTGCTAGGCTGCTCGCGCCGCAAGGCCCGCTCGAGGGCCGGGCGCAGAATGGCCCAGGCGTCGTAGGCGTGGCCGCCAAAGGTGGAGTAGCTGCCGATGCCAAAGCGGGCCTCATACTGCTGCACATAGCTGGTGGCCACCTGCCGGTTGGGGAAGTCGGGGGGGAGTTGGTCGAAGACCAGCACTGGGCCTGCTGGCAGGCGGGTACCCACCACCACGTCGCCGCCTACCCGCAAAAAGTCGGGGTTGGCCACGCCATGGGTCTGGTAGATGAGGCCCCTATAGCCGCGCTCGCGCAGGGTGCGCTGGGGCAGTACCGGCGCAGTGCCCGAGCCGCCGATCAAGACCGCATCAGGGTTGCGGGCCAGGATGCGCAGCACCTGTCCAGCCACCGAGGTATCGGTACGGGCAAACCGCTCGGAGGCCACCACCTGGATGCCGGCCTCACGAGCGGCTGCCTCGAAGGCCCGGGCCCAGCCCTCGCCGTAGGCATCATTGAAGCCGATGTAGGCCGCCGTCTTGACCCCGGAAGCGGCCATGTCCCGCACGATGGGCTGGCTCATCTGCTGCTCGGTCTGGGGGGTTTTGAACACCCAGCGACGCTTCTCATCCACTGGGAAGACAATCTCGAGGTTGGCCGCCAGAGAGATTTTGGGCACACCCGCCTCGGCTACGGGGTCAATCATCCCCAGGCTGGCGGGGGTGGTGGTGGTGCCGATGATGGCCAGCACCTGGTCTTCTTGAATCAGACGACGGGTGGCGCGTACAGCCTGGGTGGTATCGGAAGCATCGTCAATAATCACAAACTGCACTGGGCGCCCTGCCACCCCGCCGCGGCGGTTGACCTGCTCTTCCAGCAACACCAGGGTGTTGCGCTCGGGGATGCCTAGGCTGGCTGCAGGGCCGGTGGCAGAGACCACCACCCCGATCTTGAGTGGTGCCTGCTGGGCCAGGCCCAGCCCCAGTCCAAGTGCCAGAAGTCCTACCAAAACTTGCTTCATACTGCCTCCTCTTCGCGGGTTTGCAAATCTCCCTTGGTGTAAGGAACCAAGGATAGATTTCCGAAATTTTCCAGACCTGCGGCCACCATGCGCCGCAACAGGGGGTGCGGGCGGTAGCGATCCTCGCCCAGCTCGGCCTGGAGGCCTTCCAGGGCCCGCAGCACCGGCTTGAGCCAGAGCTGTTCGGCCCACTCCAGGGGCCCCAGCGGGTAGCCCGTGCCCAGCCGCATGGCGCGGTTCAGGTCGGGCGGACTGGCTACCCCTTCGGCTATTGCCGACAGGGCCTCGTTGATGAGCAGGGCCAGGATACGGAAGGCTACCCCGCCAGGCTGGTCGGGTAGTATCAGGGTGTTGTACCCGTGGGCTGCGAAATAGCTCTGGGCCAGCTTTAGGGCCTCGTTGCCACCACTTAAGGGCGCATACAACTCGACCACGGTCGCTGGGCTGATGGGCGGCACCAGGCTAAACCCGGCCACCGGGCGCCCCCGGAACTCGGCCTGCACCGCGCTGGCGGAGTGTCCCCAGACCAGCGAGACTACCGGCAGGTTCTCGAAAAAATCGTGCTTGCGCTCGAGCTTGACCCGGCAGTCCAGCACGAACTGGGCCTCAGCCACATTTTCGGTGTGCTTGAAGCGTGCCCGAAGCTCCTGGGCTACTGGATTGGGGCCAATGATGAGGGGGAGGGGGATATCCTTGGTTTGCGCTTTAGGCGGGGTGGGCGGTGGTGGCGGCCCCGGTGGGTAGATGTACCAGCCCTGACCGGTCTTGCGCCCCAGCAGGCCCGCAGCTACCCGCTGGTACTGCAAGGGATGAGGACGGTAGCGGGGTTCGCCATAGAAGGCCTGGTAGACCGAGGTGGAGGCAGCGTAGTTGATATCCAGCCCGATTAAATCCATTAGCTCGAAGGGGCCCATGGGAAAGCCCATGCCCTTCAGAATCCAGTCGATGTGCTCTTTGGCAAGGCCCTCGCCGTAGAGCCTCAGGGCCTCGCCGTAGAAAGGCCGGGCCACCCGGTTGACCAGAAAACCTGGGGAATCCGCTACCTGCACAGGTTCCTTGCCCCAGCTTTGCATCAGGGTCTGCATGCGCTTTAGCAAGCCGGGGTCGGTCTCTAGGCCGCCCACCACCTCGACCAGCTTCATGCGCTGGGCGGGGTTGAAAAAGTGTAGCCCGAGCACACGGGCGGGGTGCTTGACCCTGGACGCAATGGCTGAAACCGAAAAGGTAGAGGTGTTGGTGGCCAGGATGTTGCTCTCGTTGAGTTCACCCAGTTTGCCCAACAGTTCTTGCTTGAGCTCGAGCTTCTCCGGTGCCGCTTCGATGACCAGCCCGGCCTGGGCGCAATCCTCGAGCGAAGCGGTGGTCTGGATGCGGGCTAGAATTTCTTCTATGCCCGTCAAGCGCCCCCGTTCATGCTGCTTTTGCAGGTCGGCGCGAATCTCCCGCAGGGCCTGCTCGAGGGCTTGCGGGTAGGGGTCGTAGAGCCAGACCGCATGACCGGCCACAGCGGCCACCTCGGCGATGCCCCGGCCCATGGTGCCAGCCCCCAAAATCGCCACAGTTTCCTTCACCAAGCCTCCCTATACCAAACAAACACTCGTTTGTTTACCTTTGCGTTGGGTGTCAGTCTAAAGGCAGGTTTTCCTGCTGTCAAGAATGTTGAATAGGGCCGCTGCTCAACCGTTTGGATGTTCTGGGGCCAGCCTTTTGGTGAAGGCAGGCGCAGAAGTGGTGGGCCCCCAGGCAAAGCGCCGGGGGGAGCACCCAAGCCCGGCGGCCTGGCCTCGAGGCATCCTTCGGGTAGGGTTTATATGACGTGCTGGGGCAGCCCCTCGAGCTCCGATTCCTGGGGCGGTACCCAGCCTCCCCCGAAGGCCTCCAGCAGCGAGGCTTCCAGAAACCAGCTTTTGGGGGTCTTGGCGCCCCACAGGGTCTGGCGGCGGGGGTCGTTGAGGCTCCAACGGATGGGTTCGAAGTCGGGGTCTACGGTGCTGTAGTCGGAGGTGTATAGCTCGATGCGGTGGCCGTCGGGGTCGCGCAGGTACAGGAAGAAAGCGTTGGAAACGCCATGACGACCCGGGCCGCGCTCGATGGCCTCGGTCTGTCTGGCACCGGCCAGGATGTCGCAGGCTTTGATGATGCTCATGGTATCGGGCATCCAGTAGGCAAGATGGTGCAGCCGGGGGCCGGTGCCGTTGGTGAGGGCCAGGTCGTGGACGTTGCCCTTGCGGTGAATCCAGGCCGCCCAGATTCTGCCGTCGTCGCCTTCGGTGTACTCCGACATGCGGAAGGCCAGTTTGTCCATGTACCAGCGGGTCATGGCCTCGACCCAAGGGGTCATCACGTTGATGTGGTCAATGCGCTGGAGGCCGGGACCTTTGTGCAGGTCGTAGCGTTGCAAAAGCCAGGGGTATTTCTGGCTCTCGGCGTAGAAGGCCACCGGTACGCCAAAGGGGTCTTGCAGGCGCAACATCTTGGGCCGGTCTTGCTCCTGCTCCCAGCGGTGGGGCAGGCCCAGGGCTTCGGCCAGCTCGACCAATAGCTGCAAATCCAGTTCGCCGGCCACCCGGTAGCCCAGGTGCTTGATGCCGGGTTCTGGGGCCAGCTCGAGCTTAAGGGTCCACTCGCGGTCCTCGGTGCCGCGCAGGTATAAGGCCCCCTGGCTTTCGTGGAGCACGTTCAGGCCCAGCAAATCCACGTAGAAGTGGCGCGAACGCTCGAGGTCGGTCACGTAAAAAACCCCGTGGCCGATGCGGATTATATTGGGAACCTGGGTCATAAAGTTTCACCTCTCTAAGTGCTCTGGTAACTTAATGCCTGGGATGGATTTAGCTCCTCTAATGTCTGGGAGTTGATTTGAGCGCCTCATTTGGGGGACTTCATTGCACATCACCTTTTAACTCACCAGACTACTAAGGCAGTTGCCGGTAGCTTCGGTTCCAGTACACCAACGGCTTGCTTTCCTCGCCCAGGGCTACTTTTTCGACCTCACCCACCACAATCTTGTGAGTGCCCCCCGGATAGACCGCCCAGGTTCGGCAGAAGAGGGTAGCCAGAGCCCCCTCGAGGGCCGGGGGATCCTCGTTGGTCAGGGGCTGGTAACCCTCGATGACTCGCCCGGCAAAATGGTCTGAGATGTGCTCGTGACCCTCGGGCAGGAAGTTTACGGAAAACTGTCCTGCTTGTTCCAGGACGGGCCAGAGCTGGGCGGTTTGGTTGACGCAGACCAGGACTAAAGGGGGCTCGAGGCTCACGCTGGTAAAACTGCTGGCGGTCATGCCTCGAGCCTCCCCCTGAAAGCGGGCGGCGATCACCGTAACCCCGCTGGGCCACAGGCGCATGACCTGACGGAAGGCCTCGGAAAGGGTGGGTTGGGTAGCTTCCATAGCGTTTCACTGGTTGTAGGCGTTAGTCACTCGCGACGACCTCTGGCTGGGCCTGGTTTTGCCAGCCTAGATACGCCCGGATGCGCTGTTTGTAAGGCTCCTTGTCGTAGACCGAGTAAAGGGTCTGGTACATGCGCACCGGGTCGCCGAAGAAGAAGCGCTCGTAGAGGGTCTGGCGTGCGCCGAAGCCGCTCATGGTCATGTCCCAGGCCAGCCGGAAGAGCTGTACCCGCTCGCGTGCGGGCAGGGTGGCCGACTGCAAGAACTTTTCCAGGTGTGGCCCGACGGGCGAGTCAAAGTCGGCCTCGGAGGGTAGGGTGATCATTCCGGAAGCACCAATCTGCTGAACAATCTCGTTGATGCGCGGGTAGAGCCGGGGATAGAGGTTGCGGGCCCCATCAATGGCCCCGCGGTCGGGGCAGAATAGGCCGTATTTGTTGGGTTTTGCGTCCCGCTCGGCCCTGGCCCAGAAACCCTTCATGGCCTCGAGGTACACGATCACCTCGGCGATTTTTTCCTGCACGTGGGGGAAGGTATCGGCCCCGATGGTCTCGCCTATGAGCGAGACCAGACCCAAAAAGGCCTCGGTCTTGGCGTTTTTGAGCACCACCACCTGGTGGGCCATGTGCATCAGGGCCCCGGTCTCGGCATAGGCGGTGTTGCAGCGCTGTAGGTCTTTGTAGATGAAGACCCGCTCCCACGGTACAAATACGTCGTCAAACACCGTCAGGCAGTCCATCTCCTCCAGCCGGCTGCTCAAGGGGTAGTCGAAGCTCGAGTCCCCCACGGCCATGCTCTCGCGGCTGATGAAATGGAGGCCGGGGGTGTTGGTAGGGATGGCGAAGGCGATGGCATACTTGTCGGCCCCCGGGCCTTCCTTAAGGAGGGTGGAGGGGAAGACCAGCAGTTCGTCGGCGGTGGGCAGGGTAGAAAGCATCCGGGCCCCCCGCACCACGATGCCTTTTTCGTTCTCGCTCACTACCCCCAGGGGGATGTAGGGGTCGGGCTGCTCGAGGTTGCTTTTGGCCCGGTTGACCTGGGGGTTGGTGAGGCAGTGGGTGGTGGCGAGGTCCTTTTCGCGCACGTGCTGCACGTAGCGCCGCACGTTGTCGGCATAGGGGCCAAAAAACTCGGCGCTCTCTTGGAAGGCCATCAACACGGCGTTGAGGTAGTCCGGGCTGCGGCCCATCATGCCCAGGTGGGCGTCGGCCCAGAGCTTGTAGGCCGCGCTGCGCCGGGCCAGGTCTTCTTTGCTTTTGGCCGGCAGCAGGCTCATGGCGTAGCGCTGACCATTCTGCTCATAGGTCAGGGTATCGCGGTAGCGCGGGTCGTGCTGCATGTCGTACATCTGCGCCAGCGCGTGGACAATGCCCCTAAAGACCGGGTGGGCGGTGGGGTCTTCGACCTTCTGGCCTTTGTACCAGAGGTTGGGCGGGTTTTCCTTCAGGGCCTGTAGGTATTCCTTGCCGGTTCTAGCCATGGCTGCCTCCTTTACCTGCCAAATTTGGGAATCGGATGCTCGATGAGCGGCACCGCGATATGCTTCAGCTCGGTGTAGAACTCCAGGCTGTGCTCGCCGCCCTCGCGGTGGGTTCCGCTCATCTTGACCCCGCCGAAGGGGGTGGGCAGGTGCCGCACGTTGTGCGAGTTAATCCAGGTCATGCCCGCTTCCAGGTGCAAGGCCATGCGGTGGGCCCGCGCCACGTCCCGGGTCCAGACGTAAGAGGCCAGGCCATATTTGGAGTCGTTGGCTTTTTGCAGCGCGTCGGCTTCGTCCTTGAAGGGGATGACGGTCAGAATGGGGCCAAAAATCTCTTCCTGGGCGATGCGGTGGTGGTTTTCCGCCACAAACAGGCCAGGCCGAACGTAGTTGCCCTCGGTGCCTACCCGCTCGCCGCCGAAGATGTGCTGGGACTCCTGCTTGCCAATCTCCACATAGCCCAGCACGCGCTTTAGGTGCTCGGGGTGAATAAGGGGCCCCACCTCGGTCTCAGGGTCAAGGGGGTGTCCCACCCTGACCCTGGCGGCCCGCTCGGCCAGGCGACTTACAAAAGCCTCAAAGATGCTTTCCTGCACCAGCGCGCGGGAGTTAGCGGTGCAGCGCTCGCCGTTGAAGCTGTAAATCTGGAACACCGTGGCGTCCAGGGCCCGCTCGAGGTCGGCGTCTTCGAAGATGATGGCGGGGGACTTGCCCCCGAGCTCGAGGGAAAGCCGCTTGAGGTGCTCTGCACTGTTTCGCGTAATGATGCTGCCGGTGGTGGTCTCGCCGGTGAAGGCAATCAGGGGAATATCCGGGTGCCGCACCACGGCATCGCCGGCCTCCTCGCCGAAGCCCTGCACCACATTGAACACCCCTGGGGGCAGGTCGGCTTCCTGAATAATTTCGGCCAGCTTCCAGGCGGTGAGGGGCGACCACTCGGCG
Organism: Meiothermus cerbereus DSM 11376; assembly: GCF_000620065.1. Classification (NCBI taxonomy): domain Bacteria; kingdom Thermotogati; phylum Deinococcota; class Deinococci; order Thermales; family Thermaceae; genus Meiothermus; species Meiothermus cerbereus. Next base: position 27,342 of record NZ_JHVI01000020.1, read on the forward strand.
GGCTTCAAGACCACCGTGTTGCCAAAGGCCAGGGCCGGGGCAATGCGCCAGGTGGAGAGCATCATGGGGGCATTCCAGGGGGTGATGATGCCGCAAACCCCCACCGGAACCCGGATGCTGTAATTGAGCCACTCGCCGTCCACCGGGTAGCTTCGCCCGTCCATTGAGCGCTCGGCGTACTCGGCATAAAAGCTAAAGTTCTCGGCGGCCCGGGCCACCTGGGCCCGCACAATCCGCAGGGCCTGCCCGGCGTCCAGGCACTCCATCACGGCCAGTTCGTCGCCGTGTTTCTCCAGCACCTCGGCGATCTTCAAGAGGTACTTCTTGCGGGCTTTGGCGCTTAGCCTCCACTTGGCGAAAGCGGCCTTGGCGGCCTTAGCAGCCTTGTCCACGTCCTCGGCGTGGCCTTTGTAGGCCCTGGCCAGCACCTGGTTGTTGGAGGGCTCGAGGCTTTCGAACAACTCGCCCCGCACCCCCGCCACAAACTTTCCGCTGATAAAGTGCATCACCGTACTTTTGGCAATTTTCTGCCGTACCAGAGCGATGAACTCCGGTCTGATGGCTTGGGCTTTCTCGAAAGCTTTCACGTTTACTCCCCAACGGCTTCACCTGGTTGTGAAAGGCCTTGCACAAAAGCTGCGTAGAACGCCCTGCAAATTGCGAATTGGTAGGCTTTGGCAAAGGTTTCGGTGCTCATAGTTGTACCTGATACAATGAGGTTATGGCTGTGGTGCTGCCTGACCTGGTTGCCAAGCGCGAGGCGATTCTCGAGCTTGCACGTAAGCATGGCGCTTCAGAGGTACGCGTTATTGGGTCGGTGGCACGTGGAGAGGCTGACGAGCGCAGCGATATCGATTTTCTAGTTCGTCTCGAGTCGGGCCGAAGCCTTTGGGATTTGGGCGGATTAATTGCTGACCTCGAGGATTTACTGGGTTGTAAAGTAGATGTCGTGCCAGAGGACTGGCTACGCCCACAAGTGCGAGAGCGAGCATTAGAAGATGCAAGACCGATATGAGGGATGATCGTCTGCGGTATCAGGATGTACTGGATGCAGTTGGTCAGATTCGCAAATATGCCTCGGTCAGTCAAGAGACCTTTTTTGCCGATGAGATGCTGCAGGTCTGGGTGATTCACCATTTGCAAATCGTGGGCGAAGCCTTGGCCGGCTTGTCTGAGATGGAACGTGCCAACAATGAGAGCTGGGCCAGGCCGGTTATTGCTACCCGCAACGTGCTGGTGCACCGATACTTTAAGGTGAAGCCGGAAGTGATCTGGAACATTGTCAAGAATCACCTTGACGACCTCGAGGCTCAAGTTCGGGCCGCGATGGCCAAGCTGCCACCAGAATAGACTCATAACACTAAACTCCTATCGCCCTCTTCAGAGATTAGTGGCTCGGCTTCCTCGGTCTCCCACTCGATGGGGTTTTCCAGCGCGCCCAGCCCCTCGATTTCCATCCGCATCACGTCGCCTGGATGTACCTGGGAGATGCCCTTGGGGGTCCCGGTCAGGAGGACGTCGCCTGGCTCCAGGGTCATGAAGCGGCTGATAAACTCGATGATCTCCGGAATCGAGAAAATCATGCCCTGGGTGCTGGCCTCCTGGCGCAGCTCATTGTTGACGTAAGCCCGCATCTTCAGGTTGTGGGGTTCGGGAACCTCGTCGGCGGTAACGTAATAAGGCCCCAGCGGGCCAAAGGTATCCCAGCCCTTGCCCCGGATGGGCGGGCGGAAGGTGTTGGTGACGTAGTCCCGCACCACCAGGTCGTTGGCGATGGTGTAGCCGCCCACGTAGTCCAGGGCGTCTTTGGCCTTAACCCGGCGGGCATGGCGCCCCATAATCACGGCCAGCTCGCACTCGAAGTGCATGAAGCGGGCCCCCTGGGGGTAGATCACCGTGCCCTTATGGGGCAGCAGGCTGGTGTTGGGCTTCCAGAACAAAGCCGGTTCGCTGGGGCGCTTGAGGCCAAATTCGTCGGCGTGCTCGGCAAAGTTGAGCGCCAGGGCCATCACTTTTCCGGGCTGTACCGGTAGCAGCCACTGTACCGCCTCGGGGTGGTGGGCTTCACCGGCATGGTCTACCAGCATGCCGTCCTGCAAACGCCCTTGCAGAAGGCGGCCTTGGGAGAGAAAACGGGCGAGTTTCATAGTGTGCTAGACATACTGCTTTCCAGAGGGGTCGGGAAGCACGGGCGGGTGTCCTTCCTTGGCAGGAATCAGGCCATACGACTCGGCCATGCGGCGCAACCGGGCCTCGATCTCGGGGGTGGTGGGGCCCAGGGGTTCGCGCCACTCCTTCTGGCACAGGCCCATCCAGGACAACACGGTTTTGAGGGGGATGGGGTTGGTGTCCCAGAAGACTGCGTCGTTGGCCTCGAGGCCGTAGTAGTGGAGCTCGAGGGCCTCCTTATAGCGGCCCTCCAGGGTGAGCTGGCACATCTGAGCGGTTTCCTTGGGCAGCCAGTTGGCCGTAGCGGCGATGGTCCCCACCGCCCCCACGCACATCATGGGGAAGGTCAGGGCCTCGAGGCCGCAGTACACGCTAAAGTCCCGCCCCACCCGGCGCAAAAGCTCCGAAACATACTCCACGTCCTTGGAGGAGTGCTTGAGGCCCACTACGTTTTTGAAATCCCGCCGCAGGCGGGCCACTGTCTCGACCTTGATCTCGATGCCGGCCCGGCCCGGAATGTTGTAGAGCACGATGGGCATCTGGGGCACGGCCTGGGCCACCTGACCAAAAAAGCGGTAGAGCCCTTCCTGGTTGGGCTTGATGTAGTAGGGGGTGATGACCAACGCACCCTGCGCCCCCATCTTGTAGGCTGCGGTGGTGATGTCCAGGGTCTCGTCGAGGCGCAGGGTTCCGGTGCCAGCCAAGAGGGGTACGCGCCCCCGGATGAAGCGCAGCGCCAGCTCAATCAGGTACTTGCGCTCCTCCACGCTCAAAGTACCGGGCTCGCCGGTGGTACCGCCCACGCTCAGGGCGTGGGAGCCGGCCTCAATCTGCCGCTCGATGAGCCGCTCGAACGCGGCCTCGTCGATTACACCGTTTCTAAACGGTGTTACCAGGGGTACGATGCTGCCTTTGAACTCGACCATTGCACTCCTTTATGGATATGTAGCCCAGGTTGCTTACTGCCCGACTTCAGATAGTTAATATGTTAAGTAAAACTATAGCATAGTTTGCAAGCCCCGGTACACCGGTACAATTGTCCCTTCCAACGATTATGGCCACGATTCTTCCCCCAGACCCCTCCACCCGACTGCTGCGCGACCTCACACACTCGCTGCCGATGGCCCTGTTGCGTACCCGCGAGGCGGTGGTGCAGCGCTTTCGCTCCGTGCTCAGCCGCCACGGTCTGACCGAGCAACAGTGGCGCATCCTGCGGGCGCTGGATGGGCGCGATGGACTCGAGGTATCCCTCCTGGCCGAGCAATGCCGGATTCTACTGCCCAGCATGACCGGCATTTTGAAGCGTATGGAAAGCCGGGGTCTGGTTCGGCGGGATGCCAACCAGGCCGATGGTCGCAGCACGCTGGTGCGCCTTACCGAGGCATCGCAGGCCCTGGTAGAGGGGATCAAGCCCGAGGTGGTAGAGGTTTATAAAGAGATCGAGCGCATCCTGGGTAAACGCAAGCTCGAGCAGCTCTACGCCCTGCTGGAAAAGCTCGAGGCGGGTCTGCTCGAGGGCCAGCGCTAACTGCGGCCCCTAAGACTGTGAAGTGAAGGCCAAGAGCCAGGCTTCATCGCGTGGCGGCTGGAACTCTCCCTTTAGCATGCCAAACAGGTGCACATCCTCTTTGATGCCCTGCCGGGTTTCGTGCTGGCGCAAAACCCCTTCCCGCTTGAAGCCCAGTTTCTCTACCAGGCCCAGCATCCGGCTGTTGGAGCTGTGGACTTCGGCGGTGATGCGCTCCAGGCCCAGCTCGCTAAAGCCGTGCTCGAGCATCTGTAAGCCAGCAGCATACCCCACCCCCTGCCCCCGGTGGGTTTCGTCGCCGATGGCAATACGCAGGCGGGCCCGTTTTTCCAAGGGGTTGAGTTCGCGCAGATCCACAAACCCCACCAGATGGCCTTCGGGGTGCTCGGGGGTCGCGACCACGATGCCCTTGCGCACCAGGTCTACGGGGGGGTTGTTGAGCAGCCGCACGAACCAGTCCTGCAACTGTTCGGCGGGGAGACCCACCGGCCAGCCGTTGGCCAGGCAAAAAGCCTCGTCGCGGCTCCACTCGAGCACACGCGGCAGGTCGCTCATGACCAGGGGGCGCAGGTGCACTTCTAGCATAGTTCCTCTACCTTACACTGCCCGGCGTCGTTCTAGGGTGAACCTTACCAGTATTTACGCCAAGTCCCGTGGTTTTATGTTGAGGTTACGCCAATTCTAGCTTTTTAGAAACGCCACCCGAAAGCGGCTTTGACCTTTGGCCCAGCCCGCGCTAGGCTTGAGGGGTTGTGTCGCGACCTCGAGTCCTGTTGCGCTTACACCAAGCCGAGAAGGCCTATGGCGAGCGGGTTTTGTTCAAAAAGGCCGATTTCTGGCTGACCTCGCTCGAGCGGGCGGCCCTGGTGGGGCCTAACGGGGCGGGGAAGAGCACCCTGTTTCAAATCCTGAGCGGGGGTCAGCCCCTGGATCAGGGGCGGTTACTGCGTCTGTCGGATGTGCGGGTGTTCTACCTGCCCCAGGACTTTCGCCCCCCTGCGGGAACCGTCTATGGCCTGGCTTATGCCACAACCCCTTTGCACCGGGCCGAACTGGAACTTCAGCACACGCCACCCGAATACGCGGGCGAGGCCTGGAGCCGTATCCGGGAGCTGTCTTTCTGGAAAGGCCGGGTGGCCCGTACCCTGGCCGAGTTTGGCCTTAGCGAACTGTGGGATCAATCCACCGAAAAGCTATCTGGCGGCGAGGCGGTGCGGCTGGGCCTGGCCATGGCCTTTCTCTCCGGGGCCGAGGTGCTATTGCTTGACGAGCCAACCACCCACCTGGACTTGCGTATGCGGTTGCGCCTGGAAGAGCTGCTGCTGGCCTATCCTGGGGCCGTAGGGCTGATTTCCCACGACCGGGCCCTCTTGCGCCGGGTGGCTTCCACGGTCTACCACCTGGAGGCCGGTCAGCTGCTTCGCTTGCCGGGCGGCTACCGGGCCTATCTGCAGGAGCGCGAGCGTATCCGGCGAACCCTGGAAAAAGCCCGCTACGAGGCAGAAAAAGAGCGCGAACGGCTGCTGCAAGTGCTGCCCGACCAGAGGCGTCCCGGTGTGGATCGTCGCAAGAGCGAAAAGGCGGTGTTGCAAACCCGGGCCGAGCGCATACAAGTACCCGAGCCGCTTCCCCCCGAGCGCCGCTGGAGCCTGGAAATGGCCGCCGAGGGAACCCCCAGACTGGTGCTCGAGGCCAGAGGATTGACGAAATCGTATCCGAGCCGCGGGGTGGTGATCCGCCAGGCCACCCTGCGCATCTTCCGGGGCGACCGGATCGCCTTAGTAGGGGCCAACGGGGCGGGCAAGACCACCCTGCTACGCTTGCTGCTTTCCCGAGAATTCCCGGATGCAGGAGAGCGGACGCTGGGCTATGGGGTGAGCACCGCCTACCTCGATCAGCTCTACCACGGCCTGGAGCCCGACCTTCCGCTTTTTGAGCAGTTTGCCGCGCGATTTGGCGAGGCGCGCGCGGCGGCCTTGCTGGGCCGCATGGGCTTCAGGCCGCCTCACTGGCACGACATACCCCGAAGTTTTTCTGGGGGCGAGCGGGCCAGGGCCGGCCTGGCCTTGCTGGGGGCTTTGCGGATCGGTTTGCTGGTGATGGACGAGCCCACCAACCATATCGAGCTCGAGCTCCTAGAGGCCCTCGAGCGGGCCCTGGCCGACTACCCCGGTACGCTGGTTTTTGTCTCCCATGACCGGGAGCTCGTCCAAAAAGTAGCCACCCGCTTCTGGGGCCTCGAGGACGGGGTGCTGGTGGAGTACCCCACCTACACCGAGGCCGAGGCGGCCATGCTGGGCAAGCCCGCTGTGCGGCTAAACCCCTTCGGCGAGATGGCCCTGGAAGAAGAGCCGCCCATCGAGGAACAGGACCTCGAGCAAGCGCGCGTGGCTTTGATGGAGCGCCTTTATGAGCCTGGCCTGACCGAGCGCACCCGCGCTCGGCTGCGCGCCGACCTGCTGGCGCTGGAAGAGATCCTCTTTCAGCAGTATGCCCGCGACTATTTTCGGCCCTACCCCTACCGCCACCGTGCACGGCAGGAGGGCCTGGAGGTGTTTGCCGAGGAAGAGTTGGGTCTGTGGCAGTTTTGGAGCCGCGAAGAGGTCTGCTGGGGCCAGCTTTCCCAGGGCGTGCTGCTGCTGGAAGACCTGCCCAGCCCTAGGCTCTTACGGTCGGTGTTACGGATAGCCTTTGAGCTCGAGGACATCCAGGTGGTGCGTGTGGGCCGTCGGAGCTTTGGCCGGAGTGGCTACCTGAAGCAGTGGGCCGAACAGGGCTCGCCTGTTCCGAATAAGCCGAGCCCAGCAAACAAGCTGCGCACTCCTCGCAGAAGGCGGAAGGGCCACAAGCCCTAGCTCTGCGCTTCGCGCACCTGACGTTTGATGCGGGTCAGCACAGCCTGCAAACCTCTGAGCCGCAGGGGGGTGATGATCTCCTCAAGCCGGGCCAGGGTATAGAAGTCCTCCGGCACGCCCAGCACGGCCTCGGGGCTTTCGCCCTCCAGCCCTTCGGCCAGCAGCCCAGCAAAAGCCCGCACGGTGGGGGCTTCTTTGGGGGCGTCAAAAAACAGGTGCACCTGGTTGTCCTTTAGCTCGGCGTGTACAAAAAAGGGTGTGGTGCACTCGTGCACCTGCTCGAGCTTGCCCTGCATCCCTTCCGGCAAGGAGGGCATCTTCTTAGCAAACTCCAGCAGCATCTCGGTTTTGATGACCTTCGGGACACTTCCCAGCATCTGCACGACGCTTTGAAGTTTGGGGGGCAACTGCGCCAGGCGCTCTTCAGCAGTCATAGGTATCAGGCTATCGGATGGGGGATAAAGGGTCTAGGGTTTTGTGCACGAAGCAGGGGTTATACGCTCTGCTGCACCAGCTTGAACAAATCCCGGCCCAGGTCGGCATAGTTGCGCACGTGCCCGGCCTGGCTGCCATAAGCCAGGTATAGGACACGGTGAATGGCGGCGGCAGCCTCCTCAGCGGAATGTACAAGAGCGAGCTGCTCTACCACCTCGGCCACCACCGGCCCATATAACTGCTCGAGCGGGGCCAGCTCCCCTAAGCCCAGGGGGTCGTAGATTTGCAGATAGGTCTGAACCTGCGCGGCCAAGTCTGGCATGGCTGGATACCTCTGACCCTATGGTGCGGGGCTGACGGAAAAGTTGGCGCTCTCGCCCAGCGCCATGTTGAACTTGCCCCCAGGAACCACAGGGGGATCGGCGGCGATGTTGCTGCTGGCAGCATAAACTTCCACCCCGTATTGGTCGCTAGGATTCAAGTTCAGGCTGCTAAAGGTGGTGCTGAGCGAGGTCACCCTGGCACTGGCGACCACGGCGTTGGTGGTGCGGTTGACCAGCCGCACCAAAAACCCGCTGGCCCCCAAAACCGCGTTCCAGGAGGCCGTTACCGACTTGGTGGTGGGATTAGGGACGATGCTTACGGTGGGCTGCGCTAAAGTGCTGTTGGCGTCTACATTCACCGAGACCTGTTCGGTCTGGCCGTCAATAACTGCAGAAATCATATAGGTTCCGCTGGTTAGGGTTTGAGCGGCATTCCATCCCATCTCCCACCAGACCCCCGAGGGGGTGCGGGCTGAGGCGCTTTGCAGGGTGATGCTCTCGCTGTAACCGCCTGGACCGCTTACATTTACGGTGATGCTCGTAGGCTGCTGCTGGGGCCGTAGAACCAGCACATACGAGCGCCCCGTGGTAGCGGCTTGGTAGGTTCCGATAGAGGCCTGAAGCTTAGCCTGGGGGGCGCTCGAGCACCCGCTCAATAAACCCAACGCTGTGATTCCGGCGAGCAGATAATGTTTCACGCGACACCTCGAGCTCGTAGACTAAAACATTATTGTGAGAGCTGCCAAACAATGCGCTCACATCGTGGGAAATCTCTGGCGATCAATCCAGGAAGTCCCGCAGCTTGCGGGTGCGCGACTCGTGGTATTTGAGCTTGCGCAGGGCCTTGTTTTCAATCTGGCGGATGCGCTCGCGGGTCACGCCGAAGTAGGCACCCACCTCTTCCAGGGTGTGCTCGCGCCCGTCAATCAGGCCTTTGCGTAGCTTCAAGACCATAGCCTCGCGCTCGGAGAGCTTGCCCAGGGCTTTTTCCAGCTCTTCCGAGAGCATGCTCTGGGCGGCGGAGTCTACCGGCGAGGCCATGTGCTCGTCGGGGATGAAGTCGCCGTAGAAGCTGTCTTTTTCGTCGCCGATGGGGGTTTCCAGGCTTACCGGCTCCTGGGCAATCTTGAAGGTTTCCTCCACCTTTTTGGCGTCCCAGCCGGGCCCCATGGCTTCGGCAATTTCTTCGTAGGCCGGTTCGCGGCCCAGTTCCTGCTGCATCTGGCGGGCGGTGCGGGTCAGCTTGTTGATGGTCTCCACCATGTGCACCGGGATGCGGATGGTGCGGGCCTGGTCGGCGATGGCCCGGTTGATGGCCTGCCGAATCCACCAGGTGGCATAGGTGGAAAACTTGAAGCGGCGCTTGAATTCGAACTTCTCCACTGCCCGGATCAGGCCCTGGTTGCCTTCCTGGATCAAATCGAGAAAGCTAAGGCCACGACCGGTGTATTTCTTGGCGATGCTCACCACCAGCCGCAGGTTGGCTTCGATGAGGTGCTGGCGGCAAATTTCCCCGTCCCGTGCAATGTGCAAATAGCGCTTGGCCTCGCGGGGTAACGCCCGCAAGCGGGCATCCACTGCCGCTACGGTTTCGGGGTCGATGCGCAACTCGGTGCCGGGAATGTTGGTGACGCGGCTGCTGCCCTGCACCTGGCTACGCAGCACATGCCGAATCAACTCGGCGTCCAGACCTGTTTCCTCGGCCAGACGTTGCGCAGCCGCCACCCCCTCCTCGACCCGGCGGGCCAGGTCAATCTCTTCTTCCAGGGTCAGCAAGGGCACCTGGCCAATCTCGTGCAGGTACTGCCGAACGGGGTCGGAAGTCGAGATGCGGGGGAGGGGGAGGTCTTCCTCGATCTCCTCCTCGGCCTCCTCGATGGGCAGGGTGCCGAGTTCAAAGTCTGGCTCGAGGATCTCGATGTCCTCGAGGTCGGCCTCGAGAATCTCCTCGGCGATCTCGTCGTCGGCAAGAGCAACTGCTGCCAGAGCGCCCACTTTGGGGGTCGGCGCAACCAGATCGTCGAGGTCGGGCCCGACCTCCAGGTCTTCTACCTCGACAATTGCCAGATCGGGGGCCTCGAGTTCATCGGCGCCAATGGCCAGCTCCTCATCCAGCTGAACCTCGTCGTGCTCCAGGATCGCAGCACCTTTGGCCTGGGCCTTTGAACTCGCTGCGCTCTGGGCCTTGGGCTTGGAGTCTGCTGGCTTCTTGGCAGGCTCTTTGCGCTTCGGCTCGCCTGCCCGCTTAGCCTCGGGCTGGGCTGACTCGGTTTTTCCCATGCTTTTTTTAGCCTTGGCGGCTTTTCCCCCGGTTTCGGGCTTATTGGAGGTTGCGGTCGGTTTGCTGGTGGGCTGCGACGACTTTTTAGACATAGATTTGGTAGCAGGTGGGGTAGGTGCCTTTTCTGGAAGGGTTTTGGCCGATGAACCGCTGGCTTTATCGGACTTTGGGGCAGGCTGGGCTTGTGTCTTGGGGGGTTTGGCCTGGCTTTTGCTGGTAGCGGCCTTGCTTTTTGAGGATGCAACAGATTTGTCTTTGCTTTTATCTGCCTTTTGGGCCTGGGTAACCCGGGAAGCGCTTTTCTCCCTGGGCGCAGGGGACGCGCTCGGTTCTAGAGGGGTCTTGCTGCTTGCGGCATTTTTTCTTTTGCTCAAGCTGTTCACCTCCCAGTGAAGGGCCCTAAGCCCCCGGCAATGCCGGTACTACGGATGGGTTTAGCCCAACTTATGGGCCATCAGAACTTTGTGGCTGTTCACGGCCACGGTGCGCACGGTGGCAAAGCGCGCTTCGAGAAGGGGTTCGTAGGGGAGAAAGCGGTTTGCCACGAGATAAAATTTCCCGCCCCTCTCCAGGCGGGCGTAGGCGGCTTCGATAAATGCGGCGGCGGTTTCTAACACGACAAGCCCCCCCACGTGAAACGGGGGGTTCGAGACAATAGTAGCGAAAGTCTGGCCTGGTGTCAATGCGCTGTCCACATCGGAGTGCAGCACGGTGGCCTGTTCACCCAGATTCCTTTGGGCGCACAGCACGCTGGCCCAATCGTCCTCGAGGAGGGTCAGGCTCTGGGCCCGGTCTACCAGGGGGCGGCTGAGGGCGCCATAACCCCCGCCGATATCCAGCACGTGGCCGAGATCATGGGGTAGCTCGCGCAGCAGCATGGCGCTACCGGGGTCAATGTGTCCACCCGAAAAAACGCCTGGCAGGTAGTAAAAATGCCAGGTTTTGCCCGAGAATTGCCATTCAAAAGACTGCCAGACCGGCGGCAGGTCTGGGGCAGGTTTTTCTTTTTCCAGCACGGCCAGGCGAAAAGCCCCCTCGCGGCGAACGAGGACACCATAGCCCAGCCATTCCTGGGCCAGCTTGAAGTAGTGCTCGAAGCCCTTATCTTTGCTACCGGCAATCCACAGTCGCCCTCCAGTACGCAGGGCTCGAGCTGCACCCAGTAAGGATAGTTCCACATAGCGGGTGCCCCGATTGGCAGGAAGAACCAGGGCCACCAGGTCTGCCGAGTGGGGCTCGGTTTCCCAGGGCAGGCCGCGCGTCACCCGCACGGAAGCCCCAAAACTGGCTTCCAGGCAGCGCAGGGAAGCCCTCGAGGTCTCGATGGCCTGTACTGTGAGCTCCTGCCGACGCAGGGCATGAGCAACTAGCCCGATGCCCGGATTGAGGTCGAGGGCGGTCTGGCCGTGGGGCTCCAGGTGGCCTGCCAGCAGCTCATAGGCAGGCTCCTGGGTGCCCCGTGCACCGGCTTTGGTATACAGGAAGCCACCTTTTACAGGGGTTTTGTGCAGGGTGTGGTAGACCTCGAGGCTCATAAATACAAAGGTTCAACCTGAACACGCCCGCTCTGCAGGGCAGCCTGGCCCAGCCTGGCCAGGGCCAGGCCGGAAGGGGGTTCGTCCACCACCAGCAATCCGTCCGGCTGTAGCTCGCCCAGCCGGGCACGCTTGGGAGACTGCAAGACTGCAAGCTGTTTGCCCTCGATGCGGTAACTGCCCGTGTAGCAAAGCTCGTTGCGGGTGCGGTGGACTACCGTAACCGGCCCCTGGTAGCGCAGCGCCACGGCTTCCAGCGTGTCGACACCTGTTACCGGAATGCCCAGGCCTCGAGCCAGCCCCAGCCCGGCGGCAATGCCCACCCGCAGCCCGGTATACGAGCCCGGCCCCCGCCCTACCGCAATGCCGCCGAGTTCCTTGAGCCCGACCCCAGCCTGCTTCAAGAAGACCTCGAGCTCCTGCCACAGCACCTCGGCATGGCGGCGTTCCAGACGGATGGCGCGCTCGGCATGGGGTAAACCCAGCACCAGGTAGGGGGTGGCGGTGTCCAGCGCAAGTACCAGCACCACAGGAGTATAGCAATATGCCGCAGCTTCAGCACGGCTTCCCCCTGTCCCGTTGGGTCAGCTTGCTGCTAAACTTGGGGCCATGAAATTGGCCATTGTGGGTGTGGGCAAGATGGGCAAGAGCATTTTGGAGGGCTTGTTGCGGGCCGAGATACTCGAGCCCAGCGATATTGGCATCCTCGATACCCCCGCGCGCATGCAGGAGGTGGCCCACGCGACCGGGGTCAACCCCCTGCGCCTGGAGGACTTGCGCCGCTGTGAGCGAATTCTGCTTAGCGTGCAACCCAAAGACCTGGCGGCCCTGGCGCCCCAGGTGGCCCACCCCAACGTGGGGTACATCTCCATTATGGCCGGGGTTTCCACGGCGGTACTGTCCCGCCGTCTGGGTACCCGGCGGGTGGTACGCTGCATGCCCAACCTGGCGGCCACCATAGGCAAAAGCTCCACCGCCATTACCGGCCCCCGCGAGGCCGAGGAGGCCGGCGACTTAGAGTTCACGCGGGCTTTGTTTGCAACTGTCGGCGATGTCTACGAGCTGCCGGAGCGTCTGTTCGATGCCTTTACTGGGATGTCGGCCTCGGCCCCGGCTTATGTGGCGCTGGTAGCGGAAGCCCTGGCCGATGGGGGGGTCAAGCAGGGCATCCCGCGGGCCCAGGCGCTGCAGCTTGCAGCCGATGTGCTGATTGCGACCGGGGAGCTTCTACGGAGAAAACACCCCGCGGTGCTTAAAGATGAGGTCAGCAGCCCTGGCGGAACCACCATATACGGTCTGGCGGCCCTCGAGGCCCGCGGTGTCCGTGCAGCCCTGATGGAGGCCGTAGAAGCCGCCACCCTGAGAGGGCACGAGCTGGGGAAAGACGAGTAACGGTTCCCCTGACTAGAAGTCAGGGGCTTTCAGGAGCCCTGAAGATGCACGAGAGCAACTCCGAGCCACGAGGCTGCGTTACGGTCAGCCCCACCAGACGAATCACCTGAGCGCCATTATGGTCAGCATCCCCCACCCACCCACAGTTCCCACAGGCAAAGCGCTTGCCCTGCCGCTTGCCGATGTGCAGGCAGTGGTGGCAGGTCTGCGAGGTGTAGGCGGGGGGTATGGGAATGACCCGCACCCCGGCCAAAGCCGCCTTGTACTCCACAAACCCGCGCAGTTGGTGGAAAGCCCAACTGTTGCTGCGGCGGCGCTCCGTGGAGTTCCTGGGCTGGGTGTTGGTGCGCTCCCGGATGCCCGTCAGGTCTTCCAGCGCGATGGCCGCACCCAAAGCCTGAGCTTCCGAGACGACGGCCTTGCTGACCACGTGGTTCACGTGCTTCTGAAAACGCTTTTCTTTGCCCGACAGCCGTCTCAGCAGCGCCCCAGCCCTGCGGCGGGTGCTGCGCGTGCCTTTCGAGCGGTTCTTCTGCACCATCTGGCGGGTACGGGCGTAGCGGTCGCGCACTTTTGTTACCGCCTGGCCCGACCAGCTTTTGCCGGTGCTGGTTACGGCGATGTCAGTTCTCCCCAGGTCCACCCCGATTACGTCCTGGGGTTCAGCCGCCGGGGGAACCTCCCGCTTGACCTGCACATGAAGCCACAACTTGCCTTTGGAGTCCACCAGCGTGGCGCTGGTGGGTTGAGCGCCTTGCAGCTTTTGCAGGTGGTATTTGGAGAGTCGAAGGTCAACCCGAAGCCGACCCTTGACCGTGGTCAGGCTGGCCGTCTCATCCCGCAAACGGAGGTCAAAGATGCGCGCGTCGTAGTCCACCGATGTGGGCTTGAAGGCCTTGACTTTGCTGCCCAACTCCTTTGCCGCCTTGCGGTTCATGGAAACGCGGGCAATGGCCCTTACCGCGAGGTTGGCGCTCAACCCGAACCTCTGCCTTACCTCTTTGTAGGTCAACTGCTGTATCCGGGCGCTGTTGCGGATGTTCTCAGGCACAGTCGTATGGATGTGGTTGCAGGCGTCCGCGAAGGCGACCAGCGTAGACCTCAGAGCCCTTTCCTGCTCCGGGGTCGGAGCCAGCCTGATTCTCACGGTAAGTGCCTGCTGCACGAGAGGAGTACACCATAAAATGCCACTTTATACAACCAATAGCTCGCGGGGATTCCAGCGGCGTATTCACGCCGCCCTTGGGTTCCTCCCCGCTCTGAAGAGACGGGGCATCCCCGAAGGAGTTTTGTGAAATTAACCCCGTGGATGCTTGGCGCATTAATGCACCACACATCCCGTGAAGAGGACGTAGCATAAAAACGATGAAGCGTAACCTGACCCTTGGGCTGCTGCTGGCTATGGTGCTGGCAGCGCCTACCGCCTACTACCCCAACGGCATCGGTTACTCCTGGACTTACTCCTCTGGCATGGAGCAGGTGTTTACCCGCGAGCAAAACGGCCTGCTGGTATTCGAGCGGCGGCTGGCCAAGCAGCCGGTGAGCGCCGATCTGCTCCGCTATACAGAAAATGGTGTGTTTTTGGAGGGCTTGATTATCGGGCAAGCAGTGCAGCGCTACACCCCGCCCTTGCAGCTATACCCTGCTCCGCCGCTGGTGCTTGGTCAGGAATGGGGGGGCCGCAGCAGCTTTGGGGGGCAGAGCGTGGCCTTAATTGGGAAGGTTTTGCGCATCGAGGGCGTAAACGTCCCGGCAGGGCGCTTCAACGCCTATGTGATTCGCACCTCTACCGTGACCAGCGCCGGTGGTAGCCAGGTGATGGAGATTTACTTCGTGCCGGGGGTGGGCATTGTGCGCTACGCCACCCCCGATGGGGCAACAGTTGACCTGGTGAAGTTTAGTGTGCCTAAATAGGGTATGGAGCTTCAAATTGTCAAGGTGGAAAAACCGGAAAACCTGAACGTTATCCTGGGCATGAGCCACTTCATCAAGACGGTGGAAGACCTGCATGAAGCCCTGGTTACGGCGGTGCCGGGTATTAAGTTTGGCCTGGCTTTTTGCGAGGCTTCGGGCAAGCGGCTCATCCGCAAAACTGGCACTTCGGATGAACTGATTAATCTGGCTGTTAAGAATGCCCAGGCCATCGGGGCGGGCCACTCCTTTCTGATTGTGCTGGGCGAGGGTTATTTCCCTATCAATGTGCTTCATGCCGTCAAGGCCTGCCCGGAGGTGGTTCGGATTTTTGCCGCAACGGCCAATCCGCTCTCGGTGATTGTGGCCGAGCAAGACGATCAGCGCGGAATTTTAGGTGTTCTGGACGGCCACAAGCCCCTGGGGGTGGAGGCCGAAGAAGACATCCAGTGGCGCAAAGACATCCTGCGTAAGTTTGGCTATAAAGCTGGCTAGAAGCACAGCAGACTTATTTGCCCTACACGTCTCCATAAGCGAAATACAAGATGCCGTATCGAAAGTTCGCTTTGGGAATTGCGCCAGGTATGCATTGATACCGGATTCAAAAAGATAATCTTCAAATAAAAAGCGCTAAGAGGCTATCTTTTTGAATCCTAGAGCACTCCCTTCGGTCGGGTTAGTTCGACACCGTTCGGTGACGAACTAACCGAATCTGGTATGACTCATCTCGCTGGTTTTGCCAATCTGCCCTGGCGCAACTTGCATGGCGCTGGCAAGGGGCTTGCAATATAGACAACATTGACCCGGGGGGCTGTGGGTTATCATCCGGCTGCTATGCTTAAAGTTGGCGATATTGCTCCAAACTTCACCCTACCGGATCAGGAAGGCAAGCTGCACACCCTCGAGGACTACCGGGGTAAGTGGGTGGTGCTTTATTTTTACCCCAAAGATGATACGCCGGGCTGCACCAAGGAGGCCTGTAATTTTCGTGACGAAAAAGGCCGCCTGGAGGAACTCGGAGCAGTGGTGCTGGGGGTGTCGGCCGACGATGTGAACAGCCACGGGAGGTTTCACAGCAAGTATGGCCTCAATTTTCCCCTGCTGTCCAACCCCGATAAGGACATGATTCGCGCCTACGGGGCCTGGGGCACCAAGACCATGTACGGCAAAGAATATGAGGGGGTCTTCCGCTACACCTATCTGATTGACCCCCAGGGCAGGGTGGCCCGGGTGTGGGAGAAGGTTAAGCCCGACGAGCACGCACACGAGGTAGCGGAAGCGCTAATCGAGTTACGACAACAAGCGGTATAAAGCCGTGCCCAGCGCTGGGGCAAATTCGGTAAGCTTATAGAGCCTTGATCTGGGGCGCCACTACTTATGAACAGCCAGGATAACTTCAAACAACAAGCGGCCCTCGAGGCCGTCAAATATGTGCAGTCGGGTATGGTGGTGGGCCTTGGCACGGGCTCTACCGCCCGGTATGCGGTGCTGGAGCTGGGCCGCCGTTTGCGCGAGGGCGAGCTTTCGGAGGTGGTGGCTGTGCCCACCTCGGAGGCTACCGCCATGCTGGCGCATGACCTGGGGATTCCTCTGGCCGAGTTAGGGCCCCAGGGGGTTGACCTGGCCATAGACGGCGCCGACGAAATTGCCCCCGATCTTTCCCTAGTTAAAGGCTTGGGGGGAGCCTTGCTGCGCGAAAAAATTGTGGAGGCCTGCGCGCGCCAGTTTATTGTGATTGCCGACCACACCAAGAAAGTGAGCCAGCTAGGGCGTGGGGTGGTTCCGGTGGAGATTGTCCGCTTTGGCTATCGCGCCACCCTGCATGCGCTGGGGCGAATGGGGCAGCCTACCTTGCGTATGGATGGCGATGAATTTTTCTATAGCGATGGGGGCAACCTGATTGTGGATGTCAACTTTGGCCCAATTGCCAACCCCGAGCAGCTCGAGGTCGCGCTAAAACGCATCCCAGGCGTGGTGGAAAGCGGATTATTTGTGGGCCTGGCCAACTTTGCCATTGTGGCAGGCCCCGAGGGGCTGGAGTATCTGGGAACACGCCCCAACTAGCCTTGAGTGCCAGACCCTGCTCAAACAGAGCCTTGTTCGGCGCGGGTGCGGCCTTTTCGTGCTCGATGACGAACAGGATGGGTCTGGTATAAAATGCTGGTTGTGGTTGGGCGCTTTACCCGAATGATGCGAATGCCCCGACGGTAGCGGCAAGAAGCTATCGGCGGGGCGCGTTGCGCCCCCTTTTTTTGCCATAAACCAGCTTTGAACCAGTTTGAGGAGTTACCCGTGAGCAAAGTTTTCTACGAAACCGCCGCCATTGACTACGCCAACGCGGCCCCCCATATCGGGCACGTGTACGAGAAAATCATCTGTGACTTTCTGGCCCGTTTTCATCGCCTGGACGGCTACGACACCAATTTTGTTACCGGCACCGACGAACACGGAGAGAAAATCGCTCGAGCGGCCAAAAATGCAGGCCAGGAGCCCCAGGCTTTCGTAGACTATGTCTCCGAGCAGCTATTCCAGCCGACCTACCAGCGCCTGCTCATCAGCTACGACGACTACATTCGGACGACCTCCGAGCGCCACAAGCGCTACGTGCAGGAGATTCTGCGCAAGGTCTATGAGGCGGGCGATATTTACTATGCTGAATACGAGGGGCTTTATTCGGTGGGCGCAGAGCGCTTCGTGACCGAGAAAGAGCTGGTTAATGGCATTCTACCGGGCGATTCGGAGCCGCCCATCCTGCGCAAAGAGGCCAACTACTTCTTCCGCATGGAGAAATACCGCCCCTGGCTCTTGGAGTACCTGGCCGAGCACCCCGACCTCATCCAGCCCCAGGCGTACCGCAACGAGGTTCTGGAGATGCTCAAGGAACCCATAGGCGACCTTTCTATCTCCCGCCCCAAAGACCGCGTGCCCTGGGGCATTCCCATCCCCTGGGACGAAAATCATGTAACGTACGTCTGGTTCGATGCGCTTTTGGCCTACGTGTCCTCGCTGGCCAGCCGGGGGCTATTTGAGAAGTACTGGCCTTATGCCTGGCATGTAATCGGCAAGGATATCCTCAAACCCCACGCCATCTTCTGGCCCACCATGCTCAAGAGCGCTGGACTGCCCATCTATAGGCGCCTGGTGGTGCACGGGCACATCCTGGCCATGGATGGCCGCAAGATGGGTAAGAGCCTGGGTAACGCCATCGACCCCCTGGCTTTATTGGACAAGTTTGGCGTGGATGCAGTGCACTACGCCTTGTTGCGCGACACCACCCTGGGTTCGGATAGCCCCTTTGGGGAAGAGGTGGTGGTGCAGCGCCTCAACGCCGACCTGGCCAACGACCTGGGCAACCTGCTCTCGAGGGTGCGTACCATGCTGCTGAAGTACTGTGGGGGCGTTATTCCGGCTGCTTCGTCGCCAGAGTCCGATATTGCCAAAGCTGGGGTAGCCCTGGCCAAAAAGGTGCGTAAAGAGGTCGAGGCCCTGCGTATTCACCTGGCTTTGGAGGAAGTGCTACAGTACGTGCGCAGCCTCAATAAGTTTGTCAACGATGCCAGGCCCTGGGAACTGGCCCGCGATCCTGGTAAAAAGAAAGAGCTGGAAGATGCCCTGTATACGGCAGTGGAAGGGTTGCGCATTGCCAGCGTGCTTTTAGAGCCTGCCCTTCCGACCAAGGCCAAAGAACTGCGGGCGGCCCTGGGGCTTGGGGACTACACCATGGCCCAGACCGAAGTCTGGGGACTTTCGCCCGCGGGCACGCGTATTCCCGAAGAGGCCCCCATTTTATTCCCCAAGCTCGAGGTTGCCGAAGCAAAAACCGATGGCGCGAAGCCCAAAGCTACGCCTTCTGCCGAGCCTCAACCGACCAACGGCCTCATCGGCATTGACGACTTTGCCAAAGTCGACTTTAGAGTAGCTGAGGTGGTCAAGGCAGAGAAGCACCCCAAAGCCGACAAACTGCTGGTGCTGACGCTGAACGTGGGCGACCACACCCGGCAGGTGGTCTCGGGCATTGCCCAGCACTACACGCCCGAGAGCCTGGTGGGCAAAAAGCTGGTGCTGGTGGCCAACCTCAAGCCAGCCGTTTTGCGCGGGGTTGAGTCGCAGGGCATGATTCTGGCTGGCGAAGATGATCAGGGCAGAATTGTGGTGGTTACGCCCGAACAAGACCTGCCGCCCGGCGCAAAGGTGCGATAAAAATCTGCTGGTGTGTTGCGCTTAGGGCGACTACTGCGCGCTCTCCAGATCCGGGCGCAGGCGCACGGCTTCACGCAGATATACGTGTTTGACCTGTTTTTGGGGAAGGTCGGTGTTCCACAGCATCATCACCCGGATGACCCTGGACAAAGCGCCGGGAACCGGAATCTCGCGGGAGTTGATCAGGGGAACCATCTGCATCCCCAGTTGCCGCGCGGCTTCTGCCGGGAAAGCAGCCCGCAGGTCGTCGGTCAGGGTGAAGAACATGGCCCCTATGGTGTCAAAATCGGTGATCTGGTTGGCCTCGAGCATCTTTTGCAGCAGCTCGCGGGTAGCGCTCAGGATGGCTTCCCGGCTATCCTCGTCGACTGTAATGGCGCCACGAACTCCTCGCATCATTGTGTGCGCGATTTTATCCCAGCTTGCCCTTCCCGCCTAGACCTGCTATATTTAGCAAGTTGACAGCACGGCAAAATCCGTGCCCAGGAGAGAATATGAAAGAGAAAATTCACCCCAAGCTGGTTCCCTGCAAGATCATCTGCAACGGCGAGGTGGTCATGCAAACCTACAGCACCAAGCCCGAGATTCACGTCGAAGTATGGAGCGGAAACCACCCGTTCTGGACCGGTCAGCAGCGCTTTGTGGACACCGAAGGCCGGGTCGAGAAGTTCCAGAAGAAGTTCGGTGGTACTTACGGCAAGAAGGCCAAAAAGTAATAGCCTGCGGCATGCTCGAGCGGGTGAGCGTTTGCTCACCTGTTTTTTTGGCTCGAGCCCACCTTGCCAGCAACCACTAATACCAGATTCGGTTAGTTCGTCACCGTTCGGTGACGAACTAACCCGACCGAAGGGATACGCTTTCTTCGCCGAGCGCAGCGAGGGGTGTGCTCTAGGATTCAAAAAGATAGCCCCTTGATGTTTTTTGTTTGAAGAGTATCTTTTTGAATCCGGTATAACAATGCCGAGCTGTTCCGGCCCTGTTGTGGGTAGGATATGCTAGGCAGCGGTTATGAGTTTGCCCCATCTTCCGCACCACCAGGGTTGGATAGAAGTTGTGGTTGGGCCCATGTTTTCCGGCAAGTCGGACGAGCTTATTCGGCGCATCAAGCGGGCCCTCATTGCCCGGCAGCGGGTGCTGGTATTCAAGCCGCGCCTAGACCACCGCTACCATGCCACCGACGTCTACAGCCACGATGGTAGACGGGCCGAGGCCATTCCCGTGAGCAACTCCGCCGAGCTGAGGGTTCACTTATCTGACCCCCTGCCCGATGTGGTGGCCGTGGACGAGGCACAATTTTTTGATGAAGGCCTGATTAAACTGGTGCTCGAGCTTGCCGATAAGGGCGTGCGGGTAATTTGCGCTGGCCTGGACATGGACTTTCGTGGTGAGCCGTTCGGCATCATACCCCAGCTGCTCTCACGGGCCGAGTATGTGGAGAAGCTCTACGCGGTTTGTCCGGTATGCGGAGCTCCGGCCACCCGCACCCAGCGCTTCGTGAACGGCAAACCGGCCCGCTACGATGACCCCGTAATTCTGGTGGGGGCCAGCGAGGCCTACGAGCCGCGCTGCCGCAAGTGCCACACCGTTGTGACCAAAGAGGTGCAGGAGATCCTGTAGTGCAGCCCCAGTATCCTAAGCCGCGCTACCATCCGATTTACTTTTTGCCTTTGCGCGGTGTTTTGCGGGCTTTTTGTAGCACCAGCTCGAGCACCCCGCCCTTCAGCGAGGCCTGCGCCATACCTGCGACGATGGGTTCGGGCAGGGTCAGGGAGCGGCGAAATGGTCCGGCGGGGCGTTCTTGACGGTAAAACCTACCCTGCTGCGGGTGCCGCAACCCGGCCAGGATGATGGTCTGGCCCTCTTCTTGAAGTTCCAGGTCTTCGTTTTTTACACCCGGCACGTCAACTAGAATGCGAAACTGCGTGCCTTCGTCTATCACATCTATAGCCGGTACCCATTCGCCCAGGGCTTCCTGGGAAGCAAACCGCCTCGAGAGTTCGTCGAGTTGTTGCCGGATGGTTTGCAAGCGTTCAATCGCATCGAAGTGTTCAATGGTCATGGTCTCGAGAATATCATGATTGCAGCGGAGGGCCAGTCCCATGGATAACGCAGATTCGCATTACGCGCCCATCATCCCGCTATTAACCGGCCCCACTGCAACTGGTAAGACCGAGCTAGCCTTGCGCCTGGGGCGACTTTTCCCAGTTGTGGTGGTTTCTGCCGATGCCAGTATGGTGTACCGGGGGATGGACATTGGGACTGCCAAGCCCAGCCAGGCCGAGCGGCTCCAGGTTAAGCACTACCTCATAGACGTAGTCTGGCCCAGCCAGAGCTTCAGTGTGGCGGATTATCTTGGCCTGGCCGAGGAAGCCATTCAGGAGGTCCTCGAGCAAGGCCATACACCGCTGGTTGTGGGCGGAACCGGCTACTACATCCGTGCGCTTTCGGAGGGGCTCCACCAGCTCCCCGAGCCGGATGTGGCGCTTCAGGCCGAACTCTGGCAGGCGCTGGAGGTTGGCGGAGTTGAACCGCTGTTGGAAGAACTTCGGGCCGCCAGCCCCGAGGATGCCCTGCGGGTGCAGCGTAACCCCCGCCGCATTGTACGGGCCCTGGAGGTGCTGCGCCGTACTGGCCTGCCCCCGGCCCGGTTTCCCAAGCGTACGCCCCGGTTTCGCTATCGCAAGCTGATCTTGTGGCCTTCCTGGGGATGGCTCGAGCCCCGCCTTGCCCTCCGCGTGGAGCGCATGTTTGAGCAGGGGCTGGTGCAGGAGGTGGAGCATCTGCTGCGGGCGTATCCGCAGATGCCTACGGCTTTGCAGAGCATTGGCTACAAAGAGGTGGCCGCGCATTTGCGGGGCCAGATGACCCTCGAGCAGGCGCGGCAAGCCACCATTCGGGCCACCCGGGCCTACGCCAAACGCCAGTACACCTGGTTCCGCAAGGAGCCTGGCGAGGTGGCCTTTCTGCCCCATGGCGGCGACGAAGCGTGGCCTGGTGTGCGGGATTGGTTTGAGCACTTTCTCCAGTCGTAGAGCCCTGCAGCAGACCAAAGGATTTAGGTTTTTCCCGAGCCTAAGCGACCATGCTATCCAGTCCGGCAAGCTTTTTACCGGCGTGAGGCCAGCCATTCACGCAAAACCCGCAGGTTGTGGGCATCTTCCCGGGTGCCCCGGGGGGTTTCCATAATGAAGACCTTATCGCGAAGCCTGGGATCCAGGGTAAAGCGCTGGAGTTCTATCCCAATCTGGCCTTCCAACAGGTTGGCGTGGTGGTCAATTTGCGAACCCCGTTCGCCCACCGAGTCGTTGAGGTGGATAACCGGAACCTGCTCCAGGCCAACGGACTGCTCGAGCTCCTCCAGGGCCTCCTCGAGCTGGTATCCTGCGGCAAAAGCGTGGCAGGTATCGAAGCAAACCCCCAGCCGGGTACCCTCAATCATCTCGGCCAGGGTGCAGAGCCTGGCGCCCAGTTTTTCACCGCCCCCAGCCGTGTTTTCCAAGAGCAGGCGAGGCCCGGCTTTGCTTACGCGCGCCAGCTTTAGGGCCTCGAGGGCTGCTGCCCTGGCTTTTTCGGCAGGCCCCGAGCCCGGATGCACCACCACATACTCGACGCCCAGTACCTGGGCTTTGGCCAGGTCGTCGGCCAGGCTGAACACACTCTTTTCTCCCAACTCACCTTCGGCAGCCAGGTTGACCAGATAAGACGCGTGGATAACCGCAGGCAGGCCGCCCAGATTCTCCTTTCGAGCCCGGAAACCCTCCACTTCGCCCGCCTTCAGGCCGCGGGTTTTCCAGCTACGTGGGCTCTTGGCAAAAATCTGGATGGCGCTCAACCCCAGGAGCTGGGCTTCCTCGGCAGCTCCGGCGATTCCCAGCTTGCCAGCGATGGACATGTGAAAACCGTATTTCAATCGAGTATCTCCACTTTTACCAGCACCACCCCGTGGGCGCGCATCCCAAGTAGCCTTGCAGCCGCATACGACAGGTCAATAATACGGCCCCGAACGTAGGGGCCACGGTCGTTGATACGAACCACCACGCTCTTACCGTTTTTCAGGTTGGTCACCCGCACCCGGGTGTTGAAGGGCAGGGTGCGGTGGGCGGCGGTAAAATGAAACTTGTTGAAACGCTCGCCATTGGCGGTACGACGCCCATGAAAGCGAGGCCCATACCAGGAGGCCAGACCCTGCTGATAAACCTGCGCGGGTTTTGGCGGCTCTGCTGGGGCTTGCGGTGGGGGGATAAATATCCAGGTGGGAGGCTCCTCGATGGCTTCGGGCAGGGGCAGCACCTCCAGGTTCATGGGATCCCATTCCGAAGCTGGAATTGCTATCTCCAGACCCACAGGCAAGGGGTCCTCAATCAGGCCGTTGAGCAGCATCAGGTTGGGAACACTAACCTGAAAAAGCCGCGCGATGCGCTCCAGGGTATCGCCGGGTTGCACCACATAGCCCTGGCCCCAGGCCAGACCAAAAAACAGCAATAGCGCAAACCATCGCTTCATAGTTCAATCAGGTGTTTGGGGCTTTGGGACAGCACCTCATGCCCCTGCTCGGTTACCAGTACCAGGTCTTCGATGCGGCAACCCCCCAGGTTGGGTATGTAGACCCCCGGCTCGATGGTCACGACGTTGTGGGCCTCGAGGGTATCTTCCGAGGCCTGGCTCAGGCTGGGCGCTTCGTGGATAAACAGGCCCACCCCATGCCCCAGCCCGTGGGTAAAGTGCTCCCCATAGCCCAGCTCTGTCAGGTGGTTTCGGGCCAGGGCGTCCAGCTCCTGGCCTTTCTTACCCGGCCCCACGGCCTGTAGCGCCAGTTCCTGGGCTTCCAGCACGGCCTGATAGATGGCGCTGAGCTCATCTGAAACCCTGCCCACCGCCACCGTGCGGGTCATGTCGGAGCAGTAGCCGCCTACCACGCAACCAAAATCCAGTGTGACCAGCTCCCCCGACCGGATTTTGCGGTTGCTGGCACCCCCGTGGGGCATAGCGCTGCGCTCCCCCGAAGCCACTGTGGTGCTAAAAGCTAGCCCCTCTGAGCCATTACTACGCAGGAAAAACTCCAGCTCCAGGGCCACCTCAATCTCCCGTACCCCTGGCTTTATGAAAGGCAGAATGTGCGCAAAACCCTGGTCGGCCAGATGGGCCGCCTGCCGGATGAGGGCAATTTCCTCAGGACTTTTCCTACGGCGCAGGGTTTCAAAAATGCCCCTGGTGGAAACGAACTCGAGGTCGGGAAAATCCTGCTTGAATCCTTCCAGGGTCGCAACGCTCAAGTGCTCTGCTTCGATACCCACCCGGCCCTGGAAAAACTCTGCGAGTAAGCTGTTCAGCTCGCTGCGGCGGGACAGGATGCGGTGGGGTAAAGGCTGTTGGGCGGCTTCCACAAGGTAGCGGCCATCGGTGATGAGGGTTGGGCCGCTCCGGGTGATAACGATTCTGGCATCCTTGCCCTCTACAAACCCCGAGAGGTACCGAACGTTGTGGGGGTTAGAAACAAAAAGCACGTCGAGGTTGTGTTCGTCGAGTAAGCGCTGAAAGTCCACGAGGGGAACTTTACTCTACCGGGCCATTCTCGAGCGAATATTCTTTTCACGAACTGTTTATCGTGAAATAAAGCACTTATACTCATGGAAGTGAAACCTGCCCATGCTAAGGTCTTCCACAGGATGATTACGCGCCTTATTGCTTCTGTTTGGATGGCCGTTTTTGGTTTGGTCTGGGCCCAGGTCTCGCCCGAGGCGGCGCAGCTCCTCGAGCGTGGCCGTAATGTGCTGGGCGGTGCGGCCCTGGCCAACCTGAAAACCTACCGCGAGGTAACCACCAATATCTATTACACGCCCGACGGCAAAGAGGAAAGCCGCATCGTGACTTTGCTGTTGGTGGATTTTACCAACAGCCGCGTCCGGCTCGAGCTCTACGATCCCCAAAGCGTGAATAGCCCCAGCCCAATTCCCCTGGCGTTGCAGCAGTACAGCCCTCAGGAGAGCTTTTTTTGGAGCCGTGAGACCTCTTTGCGGCCCCTTCCCTCAGACCAGCGGGAAATCTTGCGCTCGAGCCTCTACACCGGCTGGCTGGGCTTGAAGTACGGCAGCAGCAATCGGGAGCGGGCCAGTGTGACGCAGGGCAGCCTGCGCAACCAGACCGGCCGTCTGCTCACCGTGAGCACCCAGGGCTGGGTCAGCACCTATTTGTTTAATGCCGATGGCCTGCTGCTGGGCGAACGACTCACCATTCCCGGGGTGGGGGAGAGCATTACCTTTTTTTCCAACTACCAGACCGTGCAGGGGGTGCGCCTGCCGCAAAAGTGGGAAAACTACGTGGGCGGGGTGCTGGCGGCGCGGGGTGAACTGATGGAAGTGGAAATCAACCCCGTTTTTACCGAGGCCGACTTTTTTAAGCCGGTCAGGTAGGCCCACTCAGGGCAAAAGCCCAGCACAACGTTTTGTGTTGTGCTGGGATGAGGGTTTGTCTAGGCCTTGCTCAGACCAAACTTGACGGCTCCTTCCTCGTCGGAAAGCTCGGTCACAAAGCCAACCGGCTCGCCCTGCTCCAGCGAGAGGGCCAGGGTTTCTTCCTGGAGTCTTCTGCCAAACCTCGCGAGCGAAAGGGCATACTTTCCATCGGCCAGGTAGGTCAGGTGAATGCGATCCGAGACATTCAGGCCCATCTCTTTGCGGGCTTGTTGCACCAGTCGAATCAGGTCACGGCTAAGCCCCTCGAGCAAAAGCTCCTCATCAAGCCGAACCTCGAGCGCGGCCATGTAACCCCCATCCTCCTGGGCTGCAAAACCTTCGGGCGAAAGGGCCTCGAGCAGCACCTCTGTGGGTTCCAGCACGATGCGCTCGCCCTCAATTTCCAGGCTCAGTCCTCGCCCGGCCTTGAGGGTTTGGGCCACCATCTGGCTGTCAAGCTCGGCCAGGGCCGCCCGGATGGCAGGAACCCGCTTACCGTATTTCTTGCCCAGCACCGGCAGGTTGGGCAGCACCCGGTAGGTGAGCAGCTCTTCGCCCAGGCCCAGCACCTCGACCTGTTTTACGTTTAGCTCATCGGCAATTTCATCGGCGAAGTGGCGCAAACCGGCCAGCTCGGCTTCGCTGGGGGCTGTTACCAGCACCCTGGGTAGAGGAATGCGGGTTTTGATGCCGCTCGCAGCCCTGGCGCTGCGGGCCAGACCCACCACCTTGACCACAGCGCCCATCTGGGTAAGAAGGGCCTGATCAACCAGGCTGGGGTCGGCCTGGGGCCAGTCCGAGAGGTGCACCGACTCGGCGGCCTGGGGCTGGACGGAGCGCACCAGATTTTGCCACAGGGCCTCGGCAATGAAAGGGGTGAACGGTGCGGCAAGCTGGCTGACTGTTACCAGGGCTTCCCACAGGCTGGCATAGGCCGATTCACGGTCGGTGGGGTTCTCGTTTTTCCAGAAGCGGCGGCGGTTGCGCCGCACATACCAGTTGGACAGCTCCTCCACAAACTGCTCGAGGGCCTTCCCGGCACCCCGGGCGTCGTAGGCGTCCAGGGCAAAAGTAACCTGCTCGATGAGCTGCTGCTGGCGGGCTACCAGCCACCGATCCATTTCCGGGCGGTCCCGTACGGGGGGCCGCTGGTTTAGGTTGGGCTTGTCCAGGTTGGCGTACAGCACGAAGAAGCCATACACATTCCACAAGGTGCCTAGGAATCCCCGCTGAGCCTCCTGCACCAGCCGCTCCGAGAAGCGCTTTTGCTCGCCTGGTTCGGAGCCGGTAAACAAATACCAGCGCACCGCGTCGGCTCCGTACTTATCGAACATGGGCAGGGGCTCGACCACGTTGCCCTTGCTTTTGGACATCTTGTGGCCTTTTTCGTCCACCAGGTGCCCCAAGCAGATCACGTTTTTGAAGCAGGGCTGGTTGTACAGCAGGGTAGAGATGGCGTGCAGCGAGTAGAACCAGCCGCGGGTCTGGTCGATGGCCTCGCAGATGTAATCGGCGGGAAAGTGCTTGCGCCACAGCTCGAAGTTTTTCTCAAAACCCGGCAACGGCTTGCCTTCTGGGTCTACCATCAGGTGCCACTGGGCATAGGGCATGGCCCCTGAGTCGAACCAGACGTCCAGCACCTCCGGTACCCGGCGGAAGGTTTTGCCGTTTTTAACAAAGGTAATTTCGTCCACGTAGGGCCGGTGCAGGTCGAGGTCGCTTAAGTCACGGCCCGCCAGCTCGGAAAGCTCCTGTACGCTGCCCACGCAGATGTACTCTGAGCCGTCCTCCGCGACCCAGAAAGGCAGCGGGGTACCCCAGTAGCGCTCCCGGCTGATGGCCCAGTCGACGTTATCCTTGAGCCAGTTGCCAAAGCGTCCGTACTTGATGTGTTCGGGGATCCAGTTGATTTTTTCGTTGTTGTCGTAAAGCGCCTGGCGGAAGTTAGAGGTTTTGATGTACCAGCTGGGCTTGGCGAAGTACAGGATGGGGTCGCCGGTGCGGTCGTGGAAGGGGTAGCGGTGGCGAATCTGCCCGGCATGGTACATGACCCCCCGCTCTTTCATGATGCGGATGAGGCCCTTATCGGCATCCTTAAAGAACTTGCCGCGCTCGTCGGTTACCTGCATGAGGCCGTATTCGTTGGTGCCAAAGAGTAGCGGGGTGCCATACTGACGGGCCAGCTCGAGGTCCTCTGCACCGTAGACCGGGGCCTCGTGGGCCACGCCCGAGCCGTCCTCGGCACTGACAAACTCGGCCAGCGCCACAAAGTGCATCACCGGCTTACCGTCGGGGCGCTTTTCCCCTTGCTGCTGCACCACTCCCAGCTCCACACACACCTCGGGGAAGGGAGGGGTGTACTCCCACCACTCCATGTCAGAGCCCTTGAGGTGTGCGACCACCTCGAGCTCCTCCTTATGCAGCTCCTTCAACCGCTCTAGGGCCTCACTGGCAAAAATCAGATAGCCCACCGAAGGCGACTTAACCACAGCGTAGTCCATCTGGGGGTTCACTGCGGCCATGGTGTTGGAGGGCAGCGTCCAGGGGGTGGTCGTCCAGACCAGGATGGCCAGGCCCTCCAGATCCTCCAGCCGCACCCCCTGGGCCTGGAGCTTTTCCCGCACGGCCTGAGGGGTGGTTTCGAGCTTCAAAGGAAAACGCACGTACACGCTGGGGTCGTCTACTTCCCGGTAGCCGTCAGCAATTTCGTTTTGTGAGAGGGTGGTGGAGATGCGGGGTGAAAGCGGCACCACCTTGTAGTCCTGCACCACCATGCCCCTATCCCACATGCGCTTCAGGAGGTTCCACACCGACTCGATGTAGCTGTTGTGGTAGGTCACATAGGCATTCTCGAGGTCTACCCACATGCCCATGCGCTCGGTAAAGTAGTTCCAGTCCTCGATGTTGGCAAAAACCCACTCGCGGCACTGCCTGGTAAACTCGGCAATTTCCTCACTGTTTAGGGTTTTGCGCCCCAGCACACCCAGTTTTTTCTCCACGGCAATCTCTACCGGCAGGCCGTGGGTATCCCAGCCTCCCTTGCGGGTGACGTGATAGCCCTGCATGGTTTTGTAGCGAGGAAAGATGTCCTTAAAGCTGCGGGCCAGTACGTGGTGCATGGCCGGCTTGCCGTTGGCGGTTGGGGGGCCTTCGTAGAAAACAAACTCACCCCTGGGTGCAGCTTTGCGATCCGACTTGGCAAAAATTTGGTTTTCTCGCCAAAAAGCCAACACAGCCTCTTCCAGCTTGGGAAAATTAGTCTCGGTTACCTCTTGAAATGGTTTTTTTTCCTCCACCATAATCGGTTCCTTTCTGAGGCAGCTAGGGGGTGGGCAAAAATAAAAACGCCCGACCCTGGGTTCCTCAGGTGCGGACGAGAAGCTCAGCTCGAGGTTTCCCGCGGTACCACCGCACTTCCTGCGCGGATTCGCGCAGGCCCTCAAAACGCTATTACGGGCGCACCCGTTGGGGTCTACTAAAGCCCGCAGGCTCTTTCTTCCCAAAACGCCTGGGGTGATCCTCGGCTTTCAGGTTGCCGCCTGGCTCGCACCCTCCCAGGCTCGCTGGATGGTCTTTGAAAGCCTACCTGTCCCCAGCCCTTTACACCGGTTGAAGCCTGTGTTATAGTCCACTGCTGGCAACCGGCTAACCTGAATGGTAGCAAGCTGCTAACCCCGCGTCAACAACCAATCTCTTGTTTCTCATCGCTGGCTGGCGATATACTCGCCTGGAAAATCCGTACAAATGTGACCAGTCGCGGGAAGGAGTTTCGCCATGGATCTATACCTGGATACTGCTGAAATAGCTGAAATCAAAGAAATAGCGGCCTGGGGCGTGTTAGCGGGTGTTACCACCAACCCCTCTTTAGTTGCCCGCTCGGGACGTCCGCTCGAGCCCACCATCAAGGAAATCTGCCAAATTGTGCAGGGCCCGGTCTCCGCCGAGGTGGTTTCGACCACTGCGGCCGATATGGTGGCTGAGGGGCGTCGCCTGGCAGCTATTGACGAACACGTGGTGGTTAAGCTGCCCACCACCATCGAGGGCCTCAAGGCTTGCAAAATCCTCTCCGGCGAAGGTGTTCGCATCAACATGACCCTGGTTTTCTCGGCCAACCAGGCCCTTTTGTGCGCCAAGGCCGGGGCCTGGTGTGTTTCGCCTTTCCTGGGCCGCATAGACGACATCTCCTGGGAAGGTATGGATTTGATTCGCGAGATTGCCGAACTATTCCAGGTGCAAAACCTCAGTACCCGGATTCTGGCGGCTTCTATTCGTCACCCCCGGCATGTAACCCAGGCGGCCATGCTCGGGGCCGACATCGCTACCATGCCCGCCAAGGTTTTTCAACAGCTGATCAAACACCCACTGACCGATGCAGGGCTGAAGGCCTTCCTGGAAGACTGGGCCAAAGCCAACCCCAAGCTCTGAGCAATCGGCAGCAACCATAAATCCATATCGGAGCGACAGAAATGGCCAAATCAAGCACAAAAGACCCCAACGCCGAGACCCAGGTTACCGTTACCCGCACGGGCAAGAAAATTCGCCGTAAGGCTGAAAGCAAGATGCCCCTGAGCTACCAGGAGCTTTCGAGCCGCATCCTGCCGGAGCTGCACCTACTGGCTGCAGAGGCGGGCATTCCCAACTACAAGAAGCTTTCCAAGGACGAGCTGGTGATGCTCTTGCTCTCACAGGAAGCCACCGAGGAAGGCCTGGTCATTGCCAAGGGATACCTGGAGATTAGCCAGGATGGCTATGGCTTTTTGCAGGAAGACCTCTACAGCATGGACTCCCGCACCGCGATTGTTTCGGCTGGCCTGATCAAGCAGTACCAGCTTCGCACCGGCGACTATGTGGTAGGCAAAGCCCGGGTAGCCCGTGAAAACGAACGTTACGGCACGCTTTTGAAGGTAGAAGCCGTCAACAACCTCGACCCTGAGGCGGCCGCCAAGCGTCCGAAGTTCGACGACCTGATTCCGCAGTTTCCCGACCGACAGATAATCCTCGAGACCACCGGGGAGGAGTCCTCCAACCGTGTCATCGACCTGCTGGCCCCCATTGGCCGGGGGCAGCGTGGACTGATTGTAGCCCCACCCAAAGCCGGTAAGACCACCCTGCTGAAGAAAGTGGCTCGAGCCGTGCTCAGAAACGAGCCGGACATCAAGGTTATCGTGCTTCTTATTGACGAGCGCCCCGAAGAGGTTACCGACTTCCGCGAATCGGTGGAAGGGGCCGAGGTAATTGCCTCCACCTTTGACGAGCCGCCACAAAACCACATTCGGGTGGCCGAGTTTGTTCACGAGCGCAGCCGCCGGATTGTGGAAGAGGGTGGCCACGTGCTCATCTTGCTGGATTCGATTACCCGTCTGGCCCGGGCCAACAACCTGGTAACTCCACCCACCGGGCGTACCCTATCGGGTGGTCTTGACTCGGCGGCCCTGCATTTCCCCAAGCGCTTTTTGGGTGCGGCCCGCAACATCCGGGGTGGGGGTTCGCTGACCATCCTGGCTACGGCCCTGGTCGAAACCGGTAGCCGCATGGATGACGTTATTTTTGAAGAGTTCAAAGGCACCGGCAACATGGAACTCCACCTCTCGCGTCGTCTGGAGGAGCGCCGCATCTTCCCGGCCATTGACATCCTGAAGTCGGGGACTCGGCGGGAAGAGCTGTTGCTGGGCGAAGAGGTGATTCAGAAAATGTGGTTGTTGCGTAAGGTTCTGGCCGATATGGATCCTGCCGAGGCCATGGAGATGCTGCTTGCGCGCTTATCGCGTACCAAGACCAACAAAGAGTTCCTTGCAACATTGGGGGGAAAGTAGGTATACTTCCCCCGGAAGTCATGGGGAACTCAGGTTGCTTTTTTGGATAGTCAACCTGAAGTTCTGCTAAAGGAGCTGCTGCTTTCTGGTAACTCCTCTGTAGAGAAGCGCAGTTTTGGAGGTTGACTTTGGCAATAAGCGAACTCTTGAGCAGTGTGCTGGCGACGGGGGTGCTCGGTTTTCCACTGGGAATAGCCCAGCCCAACCTGCCTGGAACCGAAATAGAAGTGGATACGCCTGCCCGTAAAGGCTGGGTGATCTACACCGTGCGTCCAGGCGACACCCTGAGTCAGATTGCCAGCCGATACCGGGTAGATGCCAGGGCCATCATGTACAGCAGCGGCCTCGAGGGTACTTCGCTGCGTCCTGGGCAGGTGCTCCGAATCCCCCTGGTCGAAGAGTCCAGCGACGAAAGCCGGTTGCCCCCTGGCGTTCGCGCCTATGTTGTGCGCCGGGGCGATACCGTGCAGTCGGTCGCCAGGCGCTTCAATCTGACCGTGCTGGGGCTGGTTTCGGCCAACCCGGGCCTGCAAAGCCTGGATCGGCTCGAGGTGGGCTCCACCCTGTATATCCCGACTGCCGAGCCTGGCTTGCTGCTTCGACTCAAACCTGGAGAAACCATTCAGGATGTGGCCCAGCGCTTTGGCCTCTCGGTTACCGAAGTGGCCAAGGCCAACGGACTAGACTCACCCACCGATGTGCGGGCCGGCGATCTGGTTCTTTTGCCTGGGGTGCAGGCTAAAACCACCTACCAGCGCCTGTTGCAAATCCAGGAGACTGAACGCAAAGCCCGCGAAGAGGAAGCCCGCCGTCTGGCCGAGGAACGACGCAAACAGGAAGAGGCTCGCCAGCAGCGGCTGGCCGAGCAGCGCCGTTTGCAACAGCAGTCCCGTGCTCGTTTGCAGCAGCAAGCACAAAGCCAGCCCCGCCTGCGCCGAGCCAATGCCGTGGTTGCGGCAGCCGGGTACCGCTGGCCGCTGTCGAACTTTACCATTACCACCCACTTTGGCCGCCGGGGGGTGTTTCAGCGGTTTCACACCGGCATCGATCTGGCAGCCCCTGTGGGTACCCCTATTTATGCGGCCAGGGCAGGGCAGGTGGACACTGCCGGCTGGAGCCGCTACGGCTATGGCCTGCACGTGGTAATAGACCATGGTGGGGCTCAGGAGACCCTCTACGCCCACATGTCGCGTATTGCGGTTCGTCCTGGACAGTGGGTGGACAGGGGTGAGCTAATCGGCTATGTGGGATCGACAGGCTGGAGCACAGGCCCGCACCTGCACTTCGAGGTGCGGGTGGGGGGCGCTGTGCGTAACCCAATGGCTTATCTACCTTAACCCTCGCCGGGTGGTTTCAGCGCTGTCTTTGGCTTGAATAATGCACTTGTTTTTTCCCGGCCAGCCTGGCGCGAAAAGTGGCTAGATGGGCTTCCAGCCTTTAGCAAGAACAGCCAGAGCCGGGTTTGTATAAGGCAAAGCGATGGCCTATAACCGAATCGGTGAGAAAACCGTAAACTAGTAGCGACATGTTTTTCTTCGAGCTTCTTGGTAACGACCCCCTGGCCTATCTGGTTGCATTTGCCGCAGCCGCTTTTGGCCTGGTTGTACACAACCTGTTTCAAGCCTACCTAGCGGACCGCTACAAGGATGGTGACCCCAGACGCTATGGTTTTTTGACTGTGGAACCTAAGGTGCACCTCGATGGCCTGGGCCTGATTTTCCTGGCCCTAATAGGCTTTGGGTTTCCGCGCCTGGTTCCCTGGCGCCTTTTTGGCGCAAAGGGGGCCCAGACTGCCTTGATGGGGCCGCTGGGCTTTTTTGTGGCTGCTTTTTTCTACATCCTGTTGGGTAGAATTTTGGACAACCTGGGGCCGGCCACCTCGAGCATCGCACTGGGCTTGCAGGTTGCGGGCTCCTTGATGATTAGCCACGCTGCGGTGTTCTTGTTTCCTGTGCCCCCACTGGACGGAGCGCGGGTGGTGTATGCGATTGGTAGCCCAGAGGCAAGACGCTTTATGGATCAGCTACAAAGCTATGGTTTTTTGGGCTTCTTCGTGATTTTTCTGATATTGAACCTGAGCGGTATACTGCCAGCCATTCGTGCTGGCCTGAGCGGGTTGCTAAATAGCCTGTTTGCTGCGATTGGACTGTAAATGGGCCTCCTGCCGCTGTTGCAAAGCGACCCACTGGCTTTTGGGCTGGTGGTAGCGATTTTGCTGCTGTCGCTGGCCTTGCATGAATGGGGCCATGCGATTACTGCGCTTTGGATGGGTGATTCGACCGCCAAAGAGCAGGGCCGTGTAACGCTCAATCCATTCAAACATCTTGACCTTTTGGGTTCAGCCATGATCTTACTGGTGGGCTTTGGCTGGGCCAGGCCGGTGCCGATCTACCCACCCAATTTCCGACACTACCGGTTAGGGCTTTTTGTGGTCTCTATAGCCGGGATAGTGATCAACCTTTTAATCGCCACATTTCTCGCACTGGTGTTGCGCTGGATGCTTGCTTCGGGCTATTTGGAAAATCCCAGCGGCTTTGTGCTGGTGCTGGCCCAGGCTGCAGCGATAGCCGCAAGCATTAACCTGACCCTGGCTGTTTTCAATTTACTGCCCATTCCACCCCTGGATGGCTCTAAAATTGTACAGAGTTTTCTACCTTTGCGCTGGCACCCTTATATTTGGCGCCTGGAAGCTAACCCAACCTATGCAATAGTAGCTATGCTACTGTTGCTTACTGTGCTCCGACAACCATTAAGCAGTTTTCTTGCTCTGGTGCGGACACGGTTTTTTGATGGTTTTGGCCTGTGATGTGAGCGAGGCCAAAGCCAATAGGATGCGTACTACGCTTAGGTACAGTAAGCAGCGCTCATCGGATTTGCGTGGGGCTGGTGAGGGCTTTCGGGAATCTTGCCACGCAATGAAATTTGGCAGGGCTGTTTATTGCCCTGCCGGGTCTTGTTATACCAGATTCGGTTAGTTCGTCACCGAACGGTGACGAACTAACCCGACCGAAGGGAGTGCTCTAGGATTCAAAAAGATAGCCCCTTGATGTTTTTTGTTTGAAGAGTATCTTTTTGAATCCGGTATTATACGAAATGTCTTTGGCTTGTTCTTTTTTTGCTGGAGCCGCCACCTGAATGCTATGCTAAGAGCTGTACTTGCATCTGGTTGGTTTTGACCTGCCCTAAACAGAAAGCTTCAGGTGAGGTTCATATTAGCCCAGTTTGGCCCGCACGAGCTCCACGATTTCGTCTATGGTGTCGGCCACGGGTATACCGGCATCGGCAAAGGCTGCCAGCTTACTCTCGGGCGTGCCTACATTACCCATGATGATGGCTCCGGCATGGCCCATCTTTTTGCCCTTGGGAGCACTACGTCCACCGATAAAGCCCACCACCGGTTTGCGCATGTGCGCCTTGACGTAGGCGGCAGCATCTTCTTCGTCTGAACCGCCAATCTCACCACAAAGCACCACGGCGTGGGTCTCTGGGTCTTCGTTGAACAGGGGCAACAGGTCTTTGAAGGTGGTGCCGATGATGGGGTCACCTCCAATGCCGATGCAGGTCGAGATGCCGTAACCCGCGTCCGAAAGGGCTTTGGCGGTTTCGTAAGTTACCGTGCCCGAGCGGGAGATCAGGCCCACCCGGCCCTTCTTGAATACGCTGGCGGGCATAATACCCAGCTTGCACTCTTCTGGGGTGATCAGGCCGGGGCAGTTGCCCCCAATCAGGCGAATATTGTCCATCGCCTTGATTTCGGCCACGGCTTTTACCATATCCATGGTTGGAATGCCTTCGGTAATCAGTACCACCAGGGGTACCCCGGCCTGGGCGGCCTCGAGGGCCGCATCGGCAGCGGCTGGAGCGGGCACGAAAATGATGGAAGCATCAACGCGGTGGCGGCCAACGGCTTCCTTGACGGTATCGTAGACTGGCACGCCCAGCATGGTCTGGCCCCCTTTGCCGGGGGTTACGCCGGCGACTACTTTGGTGCCGGCTTTCATCATGGCTTCGGTGTGGAAGGCCCCTTCACGTCCAGTAATGCCCTGAACGATGACCTGAGTGTCTTTGTTAACTAGAATGCTCACTTTGTACCTCCCGTCATCGAAATAATCGCTTTGGCGGCTTCCGTCGAAGTGGGGTACATATAAACTGGACGACCCTGCAAAAGGGCCTTGGCTTCTTCCTCGGCGGTACCAGCGACCCGCATGGCCACTGGCTTGGTCAGGATGCCCTCATCAAGCGCACGGATGACCCCTTTGGCCACTTCGTCGGCCCGGGTGATACCGCCAAAGATGTTGATAAAAATGCCCTTTACATCCGGGTCTTTTAGCACCACCTTGAGGGCGTTGTACACCACATCGGCCTTGGCGCCACCTCCGATGTCCAGGAAGTTGGCGGCCTTGCCGCCGCAGCGCTGAACCAGGTCGAGGGTGTACATGACCAGACCGGCGCCGTTGCCAATTACGCCAATGTTGCCATCGAGCTTGACGTAGCTGAAGCCGTAGTTCGAGGCCTCAACCTCGAGGGGATGTTCGGCCTCAAACTCGCGCAATGGGGTCAGTTCGGGGTGGCGATACAGGGCGTTGTCGTCCAACACTATTTTCGCGTCGGCTGCTACTACCTCGCCGGTATCGGTGATGACCAGCGGGTTAATCTCGGCGGTGGAAGCATCGATACCCACATAGGCCTGGTACAGCTTGACCAGCACATCGGCCAGCTTGTTAAGGTTGCCTTCCATGCCCGCACGCTTGACCAGCTCACGTGCCTCAAAGGGGCGCAGCCCCTTATGGGGGTCGATAGGATACTTGATGAGGGCCTCAGGCCGGGTGGCTGCCACCTCTTCGATGTCCATACCCCCTTCTTTGGAGAGCATGAGCACCACCCGCTGGCTCACACGATCCAGAATCATGCCCGCGTAATACTCCTGGGCGATATTCAGGCCTTTGGCTACCAGCACCTTTTTGGTGATGAAACCCTTGATGTTGAGGCCCAGTATTTGCGCGGCCTTTTCACGGGCCTCTTCGGGGCTGCGGGCTAGCTTTACACCACCCGCTTTGCCCCGCCCACCTGTGTGTACCTGGGCTTTGATGACAACCAGGTCGCCATACTCGCTGGCGATTTGCTTGGCCTCGTCGGCGGTAAAGGCGACTTTGCCTGGGGGAACCGGTATGCCGTATTTGGCGAGGATGTCTTTAGCCTGATACTCGTGTAGATTCACGCTTGCCTCCGTAGATGTGGCTTTTTTGGCCAACCAAACAGCCGCATTAAGCTGCCGCACGCCATTATATGTTCTTTTACCAAGACGGATAATCCCATCCCTTGCCTGGGCCATACCGTTCCAGCGCGGTCTACCCAGGGCAAAAGTTCCACCAGCTCAATAGATTGTGCCTGTTGCTTATTTACATAAATCGTTGCGGCAGATGTCCAGCACTGCCCAGTCTCGCCCTGGCTGAACCACCAGTTTGACCCATAGCGTGCCGCCTTCGCTGTAGTACTTGTTCCCAGCGCTGCTGTCGAAATCGGCTCGAGAAGTAGCAGGTTCTAGTTTGTTGCGGTTGTCAATCCAGGAGTCGCGGT
This sequence comes from Meiothermus cerbereus DSM 11376, assembly GCF_000620065.1. Classification (NCBI taxonomy): domain Bacteria; kingdom Thermotogati; phylum Deinococcota; class Deinococci; order Thermales; family Thermaceae; genus Meiothermus; species Meiothermus cerbereus. The sequence continues at coordinate 63,813 of NZ_JHVI01000020.1, forward strand.
AGATGAAGGGTGCCCCGCCGTAGGGCATGGCCAAGATAATGTGGTCTCCAGGCAAGCCATTGTCAAAATGCAGCTTGAGTTTGCTGGGCATGGTTCCTGTCACACCCAGGGTATAGCTACGGCCCTTGATGACGGTGGCTCCAAAGCGGGTGTTGTCGCCGTCTTTGGGTGAGCCCCACATGCGAAAGACTGGGTTGCTGCTGTCCTGCCGGATTAGCGAGACCGGGGCGATGTTGCCTCCGCTTTGGTTGATGATGTACAGCCGAGCGTAGCCATAATTGCACACAGCGGCGTTCCAGTCTGGTTTTGTTTTGCAGTTGGCATCGAGCAGGAAGGGGTTGTTGAGCACAATGGCGTGGCCAGGTTTGCCGCTGACCGAGCCGTCGAGGTCCACAAAAACGCTGCCGCGGTAGCCATCGGCGTTCTCGTCTTTACTAATTTCCTCGGGTGTGGGTTCGGGTCGGGGCGGCAGGTATACCGGCTTGGCGTTGAAAAAGCGGGCGCCCTCGGCAAAGTTCCGGCTGTCAATGGGAAAAGCGGTAAAGCGCAGGTAGCTCATGGCCCCGGCCTCACGGGTTTCGCTTTGTCCGCCCTGGGCATTCTGGATTTGCAGAGGCTGGAAGTTGACAAAGTGCACGTTGCGAAAGCCAACCCTGCCATCGTAGAACTCAAATCCGCGGATCGGGAAGTTGTCTTGAATCGGGCCCCCATTGCTCGCGGCCCAGGGTCTTGGCAGGCTGCGGCCATCTACCCCGCGGAACTCCCAGGCTTCGGGGTAGCCTTTATTCTCGCTGTCGCCGACGATAAGTGAGTCTTCGAGTGTACTTGCTGATGAAGCAAAGGTTACCCCAATGGCATTATCGGCCAGTTTTGCCCCGGTCATTTTGTGGTTGACGCCGCGGAACCAGGCGGCGTTGCCGCGGTTTTTGTAGGCCGTGAAGTTTTTGAACTCAGCTATTACGGGCGGGTTTTGGGTGTTGTCGTTGCTGCTGTTGGCGGGGTTGCTGCGGGGGTTGTAAGCGGAGGGCTCCGCCTCCAGGGTGTCCTTGTTGGGGCCCCGGTCCACCATCAGGCCGTCCCAGTTGGAATGGGCTACGTTTCCGGAAAACTCGCCCAGGGGGGTACGACGGGGCCAGATGGCGGTGGTGGCCGATGGGCCGGTGGGGTGTTCGGGCAGGGCGTACCAGAAGCCCGTATGGTGAGAGCCGGCAGCTACGTTGTTGCGCACGATATTGTCGGGGTGGCTAATCCAGAAGGTGGCTGGGGTTTGATCGGTGGGGATTACCCCAAGTTCACCATTGTTCTTGTTGGGACGGCGGGTCAGAATACCCAGGTTGCCTTCGATAAGGTTATTGCTTTCGGCGCCGTCCTCGAGGAAATAGCAGTGGCCCAGGGCGTTGTAGGCCACGTTGCCGACCACCTCGACCTCGTTGGTACCGTGTACTGTGACGCAGCGGTTGAAGGAATCGTGGATGGAGGAATGCTTGATGTACTGCCCTCGAGCCCTGCCCACAAGGTGCCAGTGGATGGGGTAGCGGGCCAGCTGGTTGCGCTGCCCCATGCGGTACAGCTCAACCCCAGAAACCCGCATGGTGCTTCCCATCATGGCCATGATGTGGCCCCCGAAGCCAGAACTGTTCGAGGAGTCATCCCCGCGAATCAGGATGTTGCGGGAAAGTAACCCGACCTCACCCCGCTGGTCTACCCCGAAGGTAATCTCACCGAAGGTAATCTCACCGAAGTGAGGGTAGCTGAGCGGTTGATCCAAGCTGAGGGTGTTGCCGGAAATTGCTGTGATGGTACGCACCTCGGCCTGCTCAGGGTTGTAATCGGTGGAGGCCAGCACGATGCGGTCGCCCACGCGCCAGTCGCGCGCATCCAGCACGGTAATCTGACTGGCCTCACGGGGTGCCGTTTGAGCCAGCCTGGTCCAGCCTTTGCGGGGTTCGCCATGCAGCTCCAGGATGCCCCCCATGACCCCCAGCACCTTGGTGCCCATGCCCATCTGGTCTTCACTGGGGTTGTTGCCGGTGAGGGTGATGATGGCGCGGTGGCGGAAGGGGCGCTCGGGGGTACCGACCTCGAGCCTGCCATGCACCATGATCCAGTCTGCGCGAAGCTCGAGGTCCTTATCGGCAAAGCGCAGTACGCCGTTGATGGTCAGTCCCCTGACTGCCGCGTTTTCGTCGAGCTCAACAGCCACGCCACAGGGGATGTCCGCTACTTCTCCGGCCTTTGGCTTTTGCCCACCGGGCCAGGTGTTTGGATCGGACCAGAGCCCGCTGCGGCCAGGGTTGATGCAGTTGGATGAGGGCGCACTCGCGCCATCCGTGTTACAAGCCGCCAAAAAAGCGATAAACAGAAGACCCAGCCAACGCTTCATCCAGACTCCCCCAAATAGTGTTGTGCAGAAAGACCCCAGCCGCAAGGGCCTTTACGCAACTAACTTTTAGGATACGCTCGAGGTAACTCTTAATTCCTAGACCTTGCATTAAGGTTTGCTTTATAAACTGCTAAATTGGCCCCCGAAGACCAGCTTGAACCAGCCCGACCAAGACATGCAGCTTGTTTGCCAAATGGCCCTGCGCGGCCTAGACAAAGCTTCGCGTCCGCTCTATACTCAATACTCGCTGGCGCCGAGGAGTAGCGCAGCCTGGTAGCGCACCTGCTTCGGGAGCAGGGGGTCGCTGGTTCGAATCCAGTCTCCTCGACCAACCAATCCGCGCTGTTTGTTCTTTTAACTCGGGCCTGAAGGTCAAAGCTCTCACCCGATTCAAATAACGTTTAGCGAAACTCGGGAAGGGATAAACTGGTGCCCTGTAGGTACAGACACCATACCGGAGATACCGAAGCAGCGGCATCTCCGCGCACCACGGTTGAGTCATGAAGCGCTTTCTTGTTCTTGTGGTGGCCCTGATCTCCAGCGGGATGGTTGCTGGACAGTCGAGCCCGTACCGCTTGAGGGTTCTTTCCTGGAGTTGTCAGGCATTTCCTCGCGGTGTCCTGATTCAGGGGACGGTGCGAAACATCAGCTCGAGGCCTTTGCAGGACTTGCGGGTGAATGCCCGGATTATTGGGCCGGGACTGCGCATGGCAACCAACTCAGCGCCCTTGCAGGATCGCAACCTGCTTCCGGGCGAGTCGGCCCGTTTTGAGCTGCGGATTCGCACAAACTTCGATACAGTTAGCCGTTGCGAACTGTGGTTTCGCAATCCAAAGGTCATTCAAATTGCAACCCTGGTGCCCAACCCGCGCTAAGCCTGGTCAGAACAGGAAAGCGTGCGTTTTGCTGGATGGGTTGGCCACAACACAACCCGTTTTACCGCAGCACAGGGCAGCCCGGCTTTGGTAGCATTAGCTGTATGAGATTAGATGCCATTTTGCTGGGAATCTTCTGGTTTTTTGGATTGACTCAGGCCCAGGGTACGGTGTACAAGCTTCGGGTAACCGATCCCGACCCGGGTGCCTGGGCAGTAGCAGCAAAGGTGTAGTGATGCTGCGAATTTTGGGTGGAACGGCCAGAGGGGTGGCCTTAAAGGTACCGGAATCGGCGCGGCCCAGCCCGGTGCGGCTGCGCAAGGCCCTGTTCGACTTTTTGCGCTTTCGCTACCCCCGCCGGGGCCGCTTCCTGGATTTGTATGCGGGCAGTGGTGCGGTGGGGCTCGAGGCGGCCTCGGAGGGATTTGAAACCACCCTGGTGGAAAAAGACCGCCAGGCGATTCAGTTTTTGCGTGAAAACGCCAGCAAAGCCCGCCTGAAGGTCAGGATTGAAGGGATGCCGGTAGAGCGCTATTTGCTGGAAGCCAAACGACAGGGTCTGCGCTTTACGGTAGCCTTTATGGCCCCTCCTTACCCCCATGACCTGTTGCAGGATTTTGAGCGTTTGCTCGAGGCCCAGGTGGTCGAACCTGGGGGCCTGTACATCTTGCAGCACCCTACCGAGCTCTACTTGCCAACGGGAGAGCGTCGGGAGTATGGCTACAACTGCCTTACCATAATCGAGGCAGAGGCAGTTCAGGCCCAACCGCAATAGGGCGATTTTCGGTAAGAACCCCTGAAGACTGGAGCGTTTGACCAGGGGTGCTGTGCTATGTGAAGATACGTGCCGAAAGCGAGGCGCTATGCACGTGGTTTACCCAGGCAGTTTCGACCCTTTGCACAACGGGCATTTTGACGTAATCCAGCGGGCCTCGAAGCACTTTGCCAAAGTGACGGTGGCGGTGCTCGAGAACCCCTCCAAGCGGGGGGTTTGGCTCTTTACGCCCATCGAGCGGGTCGAAATAATACGGCGGGCCGTGGCCTCGGCCCGGCTCTCCAACGTGGAAGTAGATATCTTTAGTGGTTTGCTGGCCGATTATATGAAGCGGATTAACTCGAGGGTAATCGTCAAGGGGCTGCGGGCGGTGTCCGACTACGAGAGCGAGCTGCAAATGGCCCACCTCAACCGCCAGTACGGTAACCACCCCGAAACATTCTTCATAATGGCGGCCACCCGCTGGTCGTTTGTCTCTTCCACCATGGTGAAAGAGATCGCCCGCTACGGGGGCGACGTGTCTAAACTGGTGCCTCCCGCTACCTTGGAGGCCCTCAGGGAAAAGCTCAGCTCCGTGGAGAAGTAAAGTATGAAAACACATCAGAGCAAATACGGCAAAGCCTTGGAAATAGGCCATCTGATCGGGGAGGAAGAGGTTTTTGAAGGTCGGCTGCTCGAGCGCCACAACCCCGCCGACCGTGCCGACCTGATCGCCCGCTTCCCCGAAGCCTCCAAAGAAACCCTGCGAAAAGCGGCCCTTACCGCCCAAAAGGCCTTCCAGGAGTGGTCGCGTACCCCTGCGCCGGTGCGTGGAGCGGTGCTCTTGAACCTGGCCGGGGTCTTGACCCGCGAGAAAGACACCCTGGTGCGGCTGATGGTGCGCGAAGTGGGCAAGACCTTCAAAGAGGCCGGTGGGGATGTGCAGGAGGCCATCGACACCGCCGTCTTCTTCGCCTCGGAAGGGCGCCGGCTTTACGGCCAGACCGTGCCCAGCGAGATGAAGAACAAGGAGCTCTTTACCTTCCGCCGACCCGTCGGGGTGGTGGGGATGATTACGGCGGGCAATTTTCCCATTGCGGTGCCCTCCTGGAAACTGATTCCGGCCATACTGACCGGCAATACGGTGGTGTGGAAGCCCTCCGACGACTCCCCGGCGCTCTCGTATGTGCTGGTCAAGCTCTTCGAGGAGGCTGGATTGCCCCCGGGCGTGATTAATGTAGTGTTTGGCGGCGGCAAGGATTCCTCCGGCCAGTGGTTGGTAGAACTCATGGACGAAGGGCTGCTGAACAAATTCGCCTTCACCGGAAGCACCGCGGTGGGGCGCTGGATTGGCGAGGTGGCTGGCCGCAACCTGTTGCGCCCGACCCTCGAGCTCGGTGGCAAAAACCCCCTGGTGGTGTTGCGCGACAGCGACTTGGATCTAGCGGTGGAGGGGGCCTGGTGGAGCGCTTTTGCAACCGGAGGCCAGCGCTGTACCAGCGCGGGCAACATCATCGTGGATGCCCCCATCTACGACGAGTTCAAAAAGCGCTTCCTGGAAAAAACCGAGTCTACCGTGGTGGGCAACCCGATCCAGTACCCCGACGTCAACTACGGGCCATTTATCAACGCCCGCCTGTACGAGCGCTGGATTGAGCACTATACCTGGGGCCAGGCCGACGGCGCCAACCTGCTGTTTGGCAAAGCCCGTATTACTACTGCGAACCCTTACCCCCACTTCAAGGGCGACCCCGAGGCGGGCTTGTTCGGCTGGCCCACAGTCTGGGAGGCCCGGCCTGGCATGAAGCAGTTTGAGCAGGAAATTTTTGGCCCCACCATCAACCTGGTGCGGGTGGACGGCCTGGACGAAGCCATCCGAGCGGCCAACGCCCACCCCTATGGGCTCTCGAGTGCGGTGTACACCAACCGCCGCGACTGGGCCTACCGCTTCAAGAACGAGATCAAAGCCGGCATGACCAGCATCAACAACTCCACCGTGGGGGCCGAGGCCCACCTGCCTTTTGGGGGCATTCGGGGCAGTGGCAATGGGGCGCGCGAAAGCGGCATCTGGGTGATCGAGGAATACACCTACTGGCAGGCCGTGAACGAAGAGTATTCCGGCAAGCTGCAACTGGCCCAGATGGATACCGACTACACCAGGCCCCGCGCGCCCACCAGTTGGGCCCAGATTTTGGAGTAAAACCAAGGTTGGCAATCGCACTCTTCACAGTCGTTGCCTCATACCGGATTCAAGCGGATAACTTCGGTCGGGTTAGTTCGCCACCGAACGGTGACAAACTAGCCGAATCTGGTATGACACTCTGTTTAGCCACTCGGAGAAGCACTTTGAGCTATCTACGCATTTTGAGCTGATACGTGAGCCGGGCGAACTCTTCGGGGTTTTGGGCAGAGCAGAATCGGTCGAGGTAGGGGAGGGCGGTCTTCATGCAGTTGGCCCTGGGGTCGTAGTCTTTGCTGTTGAGCAGGGGGTTTAGCCAGATTAGGGCGGCGCTGCGCTGGTAAATTTTGCGCAGGGCCAAATCCAGGATTTCTGTTGCTCCGGTGTCGAGTCCATCGCTGGCGATAATGACCACGCTGTCGCCTCGGATCAGTCCGCCGTACTGCCGCTCGAGCTGTAACAAGTTTTCACCAATGCTGGTTCCGCCACCCCAAGCCTGGCCCAGCCGACTGAGTCTGGGACGCATGGTAAGGGTTTTGGCTTTTTCGAGCTGTCGGGTTACACGCTGAAGCTGGGTGGAGAACACAAAAACCTCGACCCGGTTGCAGCGCATTCGCAAGGCCAGGGCAAACTGCAACAGGCGGTCGGTGTAGTCTTGCATCGAGCGGCTGCCGTCCAGCACGAACAAGAAGCGGGGCTGGCGTTTGGGGTGCTGCTGCCAGGCGGGATAGATGGGGTCACCGCCGGTGTGCAGGGCTTTGCGCAGGGTGCGTCTGAGGTGAAACCGCAGCCCTTTGCTGGCCAGTACCCAGCCTCGGCTTCGCCCCAGCCGCACCTGGTTGACCATCTGGGTCGCAGCTTGCAGCATGGCCTCGAGGTCTTCCTGGGGTATTTCCACCTCCTGCGCCTCGGCGCCCGCGGTTCGGCTGAACATAGCTTTGAGCAAAGGGGCGGCCCAGTCGGCCGTAGTGTCGTGGTCTGGTCGCATAAGGCCTTTGTTCCCCTGGTCTTCCTGGCTGTTTGAGGCTTCCGAGAGGCTGGGTTGGGCCGCCTGAGTTGTCTCCTGGGCTTCTTCCAGGGTGCCGGGGGGTGCTGATCGAATGTTGCTGCTTGAGGGCCGTTGTCGGCTCTGCAAGAAAAACTGGAAGAATAAATCGTCGAAGACCCGCTCCTGCTCGAGGTTGCTGCACATCACCAGCTTGAGGGCCTGTCGAACCTCCTGCAGATTGCCCAGATGTACGGCCTCGAGCGCAAGCAGGCTGTCCTGGACTTCCTGCGGCCCTAGGTTGAACTTCTGAACGGTGTGGCGCAGGTGCTCGCTGAAGGCCACCAGGTTCTCCAGCAGGCTGCCATGTGGAAAATCGCTCAATGACATGGACTCAAGCGACCAGTTCGGCGAGGCGGACTTTGTGGCTTTCCACCAGAGCCAGATCGTCTTTGTCTTTGATAATCACGCCCCAGGTCTGCTCGAGGACGCCCATATCGAGTGACTCTTTATGTAGCGAGACCAGGGCTTCGGCCCAGTCCAGGCTCTCGGCCACGCCGGGGGCTTTGTTCAGGGGTAGTTCGCGCAGATGGGCGACCACAGCGGCGATTTTCCGGGCCAGCCGTTCGTTGATGCCCGGTAGCTTGGCCTGGATAATCTCGACCTCCTTTTCGAAGCTGGGGTAGTTTTGCCACAGGTACAAGCATCGCCGCCGGAGGGCATCGGAAAGCTCGCGGCTGCGGTTGGAGGTCAGAATCACGTAGGGCCGGTGGCGCGCTTTGAGGGTGCCCAGCTCGGGGATGGTGACCTGGAACTCGGCTAGGAGCTCGAGCAAAAAAGCCTCGAACTCCTCGTCGGTGCGGTCTATCTCGTCGATGAGCAGCACCGGCGGCCTGTCCTGCGAGATGGCCTCGAGCAACGGACGTCGCAGCAGATAAGCCTCACTGAAAATCTGCGCTTCGCGCTCGGCTACACCAATACCGGTATTTTCGGTCAGGCGAATGTGCAGCATCTGTTTGGGGTAGTTCCACTCGTACAAAGCCTGGGCGGTATCGAGGCCCTCGTAGCACTGCAGCCGGATCAGGTTGGTTCCCAGCACCTCGGCCAGAGTTTTGGCCACCTGGGTTTTACCCACTCCGGCGGGGCCTTCAACCAACAAGGGTTTGCGCAGGGCCATGACCAGCCGCAGGGCTGTGGCCATGGGCAGGTCGGCAATGTAGCTATGCTCACGCAAAACAGCCTGGATGCCTTCGACGCTTGCGAGTAGCGGGTTCTCTTCAGCCTGGCTCATTTGGTGCCCTTCAGGTACTTTCCGGGGTTCTTGAGGAACTTGGCGCGGCAGTTGGGGCAGCTAAAGTAGTAGGTCTGGCCCTGGTACTCAGCGCTCACAGCCCTGGCAATTTCAATCACTTCGCCGCTGGTAGGGTCTATGGCCGTACCGGCGGGAAGGTTCGAGGGTGGCTTAGCGGCTGGAATTTGGGCCGCAATGGATTCCACCTGTTTGATCAAGAGGTCACCGGGCTGTGCAGGACGAGGTTGATCTAGCCTCGAGGAGGCCTTGGGCGGGCTTGATGGTTCTACGTTGGATTCTTGCGGGCGGTTTTTGAGCAGGACAATTTCGGCCAGAATCGAGACTGCCACCTCGTCGCGCCCGCGCCCCCCCAGGTCGAGCCCTGCAGGGTATTTGAGCAGGGGGAAGGTGGTTCTGGGAACTCCCAAGATCTCCAGGTTGTCCAGCACTGCAGCCCCGCGCTTACGGCTGGCCACCAGCCCCAAGTAGGCCGGGTTGGGCATGTGCTTGGCGATGAGCACCAGGACATCTTCGTCGTAGTGTCCCTGTGAGGCAATCACGATGCTGGTTTTTGCGGGGCTCTGATCCTCGAGCCACTGCCCCAGCTCGCGCCAGTCCAGCACCCGAATTTCGGGCTCGAGGCTCACCCCGGCCAGCTCGGGCTGATCGCAGGCCAGCGTAACGGTATAGTTCATGCGGGCAGCAATTTGCGCGGTGGAAAGGGCAATTTGCGAGCCTCCCACCACCAGCAAGCTCGACCTGGCGATCAAGGGTTCGATGTAGACCTCCACCGCCCCTTCGCTGGCGCAGGTCAAGGGGATCACCACCTCGTCGGCGTGCTCGAGCACCACCCTGGCCGCCGCCTCGGGGGTAATTTTGACCAGGCGCGGCTTGCCCAGGTGGAGTGCCTCCAGCGCCTGCTTGCGTACTATCTCACGGGAGCAGGCTCCCCCCACATACCCTTCAAAGCGCCCGTCTTCGAAGATTATGGCCCTGTCGCCCAGGTGTGAGGAAACCGGTGCCTTCCGCGAAACCACCGTTGCCAGTGCAAAGGACTCGCCCTTGTGCCGCAGTTCGGCAATTTTGCTGAAGATGTCCATTTGCTGTTCATGCTAAGGCCAGATGGCTCCGGGAAATCATCGGTTGGTCACAAACGTAGACATCTGGCCGGATTATCTGACCCCTTGCTTTTGGGGTTGCAACGCATCTGGGGGCCGCTAGCCTTCACTCATCTTTTGGCCCATGTTGGCGAAGACCGCCTCGATGAGCCTTTTGGCCTGGGCGTCCAGCACCCGTCCTCCCACGGTAGCTGCTGGGCCACTGACGGTGGCCAGGCCTTGCCAGTTCAGCAAAGTGGTCTGGTCTTCCTGGCCGACGATATCGGCGCTTGCGGTTAGATCCACTGCGCTCCCAAGGCCGCCCCCACGAATGCGAACCATAACCTTGTTTTCCTCTGGGCGGGGGTCGAGTTCGATATTCAACTTGAACGAACCCCGCACGGGGCCCACTGCCACGCCAACGGTAGCCACCATGTTTTTGTCGTCCTTAATGTCCACCGATTTGAGGTCGGGCAGGCACGAGGCCACTTTTTGTGGGTCTTGGATAAAGCTCCACACTTTTTCCGGGTTGGTCTGTACCTTCTCTTGTCCGCTGTACTCGAGCTTCATATTCAACCTCGCAAATAGCTTATAGCCGATGGCTGATAGAGAAAGCCATGCAATTCGCTATGAGCCATCAGCTATGGACTATTGGCCTTTGCTAGAACGAATCTATTCCGGCCTGCCGCAACACCTTCCAGACTTTTTCGCGGGTGATAGGCATATCGATATGACGAACACCAAGGTGGGCCAGGGCATCCACCACAGCGTTCACAAAAGCAGCAGGGCTGCCCACTGTAGGAGACTCGCCCACCCCTTTGGCCCCGATGGGGTGATGGGGGCTGGGAGTTACGGTATGGCCGGTCTCCCACCTGGGGGTCTCGAGCGCAGTGGGCAGCAGGTAGTCGGTGAAATTGGAGGCCAGGTGGTTGCCCTGTTCATCAAACGCGATTTCCTGCATGAAGGCCATGGCAAAGCCTTCAGTGAGGCCACCGTGGATCTGCCCTTCGACAATCATGGGATTGATGATGGTGCCGCAGTCGTCAATGGCCACAAAACGCCGCACCTTGACCTCGCCGGTGCCTTTGTCAATGTCCACCACGCAGACGTAGGCCCCGTGGGGGAAGGTCAGGTTAGGGGGGTCGTAGTAGTAGGTGGTCTCCAATCCGGGCTCGAGGCCCGGGGGCAGGTTGGTGTAGGCGGCAAAAGCCACCTCATTCATGGTCACGCTCTTGCTGGGCACGCCTTTGACCTGGAATTTCTTATCCACCCACTCCACATCGTTTTCGCCTACCTCTAAAAGGTGTGCGGCAATCTTTTTCGCCTTTTCCCGGATGCGCCGTGCACCTAGAGCCATTGCTCCGCCCGCAGTTGGGGTGGAGCGGCTGGCGTAGGTGCCCAAACCATAGGGGGCGGTGTCGGTATCGCCCTCCTCGACAATAATTTTGTCTACGTCTAAGCCGAGCTCTTCCGATACAATCTGGGCCCAGGTGGTTTCGTGGCCCTGGCCCTGGTGACGGGTGCCCGCCCGCACGATGGCAGCACCTGTGGGATGTACGCGAATTTCGGCCCCGTCAAACATCTTGATGCCCAAGATGTCGAAGTCCTTGCTGGGCCCGGCCCCCACAATCTCGGTAAAGGTGGAGATGCCAATGCCCATCAGTTCGCCCCTGGCCCGCTTCTCGGCTTGCTCCTTGCGTAACTCGTAATAGCCGATTTTCTCGAGCGCAACCTTTAAGGTTTTCTCGTAGTCGCCGGAGTCGTAGGTCCAGCCCAGGGCCGAAGGATAGGGGAATTGGTGGGGCTGAATGAAGTTCTTCAGACGCAATTCCGCGGGATCCATCTTGAGCTCGTGGGCCAGCACATCCATGCTGCGCTCGATCAGGTAGCTGGCCTCGGTTACGCGGAAGGAGCAGCGGTAGGCCACCCCACCAGGGGCTTTGTTGGTGTAGACCGCCTCCACCTGGGCGTAGGCTTTTTGAAAGTCGTAGGAGCCGGTGCAGATGGAGAAAAGTCCCGCTGGGTACTTGCTCGGGTCGGCGGCAGCGTCGAAGGCCCCGTGGTCGGCCAGGGTGTAGACCTTCATGGCCGTGACCTTGCCGTCTTTGGTGGCCCCTATCTCGATGTCCATGTGGTAATCGCGGGCGAAGCCGGTGGTGGTGAGGTTCTCGGTGCGGGTCTCGACCCACTTGACCGGTGCCCCCAGCACAATGCTGCCCACAATGGCGCACACATAACCTGGATAGACCGGTACCTTGTTGCCAAAGCCGCCCCCAATATCGGGGGAGATGACCCGAATGTTGTTCTCAGGAATTTTGGTCACCAGCGAGAGTACTGTGCGTATGGCGTGGGGGGCCTGGGTGGTCATGTAAACCGTCAGCCGCCCGGTGGCCTTGTTCATATCGCCAATGCAGCCGCAGGGCTCGAGGGGGGCCGGGTGGCTGCGGGGGTAGACCATGTGCTGCTTGATGCGGACTTCAGCTTGCTCCAGTGCTTTTTCGGTTTCGTCTTTGGAACCCACATCCCAGGTCCAGATGTGGTTGTCGTGGCGGCGGGGGCCATGGGCGCCGGTCATATTGCCCTTAATATCCTCCCGCAGCACGGGTGCGTCTGGGGCGGTTGCCTTGAAAGGGTCTACCACCACGGGCAGGGGCTCATACTCCACCTGCACCGCAGCCGCACCATCGGCAGCAGCCTGGCGGGTTTCGGCAAACACCGCCGCGACTTCCTGGTACTGGTACAGCACTTTGCCGTCGGCCAGTACCATCTGTTTGTCGCCGGCCAGGGTGGGGATCCATGAAAGGCCCGCAGCAGCCAGGTCTTTGGCGGTGATGACAGCCTTAACCCCAGGAATTTTGAGGGCCTCGCTGCTGTCGATGTTGAGAATCCTAGCGTGGGCGTAGGGGCTATGAACCAGGGCCATGTGCAACATACCTGGAAGATTGATGTCGTCGAGATAGTTGCCTTTACCCACAATGAAGCGGGCGTCTTCTTTGCGCTTAATGGCCTTGCCGAGCCCTTGGATGCCTTTGGGCTCGAGGTTGGGGGTTTGAACTGCCATGGCTGCTCCTTTCAGTTGTGCTAAAGCCAATCCAAATCAACTTGACCAGGCGACTAATCATCTGCTGCGGCACCAGCGGGTTGCTGCAACATCTGGGCGGCCTGCTGAACGGCTTTGACGATGTTCTGGTAGCCCGTGCAGCGGCAGAGGTTGCCCGAAAGACCAAAGCGAATCTCTTCCTCGGTGGGGTTGGGGTTGCGCTGCAGCAAAACATGGGCCGCCATGATCATGCCAGGTGTGCAGTAGCCGCATTGCAGGCCGTGCTGGTCGTGGAAGGCTTGCTGCAATGGGTGGAGCTTGCCGCCCTGGGCCATGCCTTCGATGGTGGTAATCTCGTGGCCCTCGGCCATGACAGCAAACATGGTGCAGCTTTTCACGGCGGTTTTGCCGTCGAGCACCACCGTACAAACCCCGCACGACGAGCTATCGCAACCCACGTGGGTTCCGGTCAGGCCGGCGTCGCGGATGGCGTGAACCAGCAGGGTGCGGGGCTCAACATTTAGTTTTTTCTCCGAGCCGTTGATTTTCAGTGTGATTTCCATAGCTGTGCTCCTAGAGGCAGGTAAAAGGTGGCCCCTGGCGACGGGTACTGCTTACCCGAGCCTTTGGAAGCTATTCAGGCCACTACGACATTTAAGCGCTTCAAAGCCTTAATCAGACCCCGTCCCACCAATACCCTTGCCATGTCCTTTTTGTACTCGGCAGAGCCGCGTGCATCTGGATTGGGGTCGGCAATTTTGCGGGCTTCTTCGGCAGCGGCCCGGATCAGCTCGAGCGAAGGTTTCTGACCTCGCAAAATTTTCTCACCTTCCTCGACCCGCAAGGCTATATGGGCTACTGCGGTAATGCCGATTCCGGCTTCCTTGATGGTGCCGTCGGGATTAAGTTCAATTTGCACAGCAGCGGCGGCAGTAGCGTAATCACCCACCTTGCGCTCTATTTTCTCGTACGCACCGGAGATGAGCGCATTGGGGGCAGGAAACCGCACTTCCACAGCCATCTCGCCCGCGCCAATTGAAGTGGCGAAGCTATCTACCAAAAACTGGTCTATCGATTCGACCCGTATCCCACCCTGGCCCTGGATTACCATCTGTGCCCGTGCTGCAATGGCCGCAGCAGCCCAGTCGCCCGAGGGGTCGTTGTGGCACAGCGAACCCACCACAGTGCCCCGATAGCGCACAACTGGGTCTGCCACGACCTTGGAAACATCTGCGATGAGGGGATATTTGCTTTGTATATGGTTGCTGAATTCCACATCGGTGTCGCGTACCAGGGCACCTATGCGGAGCATCCCGTTTTCTTCTTGCATATACCCCAGGTTGGGGAGTTTGTTGATATCTACTAGCACGGTAGGCTGAGCTAGGCGGTAGCGCATGGCTGGGATAAGACTTTGCCCTCCAGCCAGCACCCGAGCGTCAAAGCCATGCTCGGCCAGGTGGCTCAGGGCTTCTTCCAGGGATAGCGGGCGTTTATACTCAAAGGCCGCGGGTATCATGCAGTCCTGCCTCCTTTATTTGTTTTAACGGACTTACTCTATTGTAAGAACTTGATAACGGAAGCTGCTCAAGCTTACACTTTTTATTAGACTCTGCTTTTTACCATCAGGCTGGGTACAAAAGGCTTTACTGCACCACAACGGCCCCTTTGTAGGGGGTAATGGGGCTTTTGATGGTGTTGCGCTTGCTGTATCTTACGGGAGGATGCGCGGGCTGTGCTGGGTTAGAGCCGCCATTGGAGCCAGAGGGCGCTGCCAGAATGGCAGATAAGCTAGGGTATGCCGCCTGTAGATGCCATTGTTTTAGCAGCCGGGATGGCCTCGAGGTTCGGGGTTCCCAAATTTCTGCTGCCGGCAGGTGAGGGCCATGTTCAACTAACCCGGGTGCTCGAGCAGGCTTTACTTGTAGCCGAAGGGCGCGTGGCCGTGGTTTTGGGGCGAGCATCGAAGGTGGCGCGTTATGCCCTGGATCGCTGGCTGGAAACAAGGGCTGCTGCTGGCTCGAGGGTGGTTTTGGTATTGAACCGCCACTACCGGCAGGGGCAGAGCACCTCGCTCAAAGCAGGGATAAGGGCACTGCCCGGCTCTTCTGGGGTGCTGGTATTTCTGGCTGATATGCCGGTGCTGGTGCCTGAAAAGCTCGAGCTGCTGCAGAAGGCCATCCTGCGACCAGGCAGCCAGGCGCTGGCGGTGGCCGCGGGCAGGCAGGGCCAGGCGCATCCCCCGGTGTATCTATCTGCAAAGCTTTTTGCGGAAATTGACCGGCTAAAAGGAGACCAGGGGGCACGGGCCATTCTGCGCGCCCACCAGGGGCAGCTCGAGGTGGTGGAGTGGGGGGAAGGGCCGTGGTTTGCGGATGTAGACGACTGGCCCACCTATCGGCAACTGGCCTACCAGCAGGGGTGGATCACCGAGCCTTTTACCCCCATTCCCCGCTGGCCAGTGGCCGCAGCTCAGGTAGCCCCGAGGGTGGCTGCGACGCTAGCAGCAAAAGCAGTGCCCTGGTTGGCACCTGGCTTACTGGTTCTGCCGGGAAAAAAAGAGACACTCTGGCTTGACCTGAGCCCGCCTTACCAAGGTGTGCAAAGCATCGTGCAAGGGCCCTCGAGCACACCGGCGGCATATCTGCAGCTGCTGCGCAGGGCCAGCCTGATGGCTTTGAGCAGCTAGGCTGCAATGTGCTGGGTTGGAGGCGGCAGGCATCTTGCGCGTAGCGAGATCGGGGCGAGCCAGCCTCTGGGCTTTTACTCAACCTGTTCAATGCGCTACAGTAGGCGCGATGGTTCGCTACGATGTGCTAATTGTGGGGGCCGGCATCATAGGTGCGGCCTCTGCCTACCGCCTGGCCGAGCGCGGGCTGAAGGTAGGGGTGCTCGAGCAGGCCCCGGCTGCGGCGATGGGTTCTACCGGCAGGAGCGCGGCGGGGGTGCGGGTGCAGTTTACCGAGGCCACCAACATCCTTTTATCCTGGCACTCCATCCAGGAGTACCGGGCCATGCCGGAGGCCACCTACCGGCCCATCGGCTACTTGTTTTTGGTGCCCGCCTCCCGGTGGAGGGCCCACCTGGCCGGGGTTGAGCTTCAGCAGAGCCTGGGCGTTCCGGTCGAGGTGCAGGGCCTCGAGGCGGCCCAGCAGTGGTTTGATTTTCTGCCCCAAGCCGAAGGCCTGGAGCCCATCCTGGGTGCAACCTACGGCCCCGCCGACGGCATTGTGGATCCACATGGCATATGTATGGAGTACCTGCGCCGGGCCCGCCAGCTTGGGGCTGAGGTTTACACCGAGACCGAGTTTCTGGCTGCCGAGCCCAAAGGTGGCGGCTGGCTGGTGCAGACCTCGAGGGGGTTGCTCGAGGCCCGCTTGGTGCTCAACGCCGCCGGAGCCTGGGCGGGTGAGGTGGGGCGCCGGGCCGGACTAGCCATACCCGTGCAGCCAGCCCGGCGGATGGTCTTCTGTACCTCCCCTGTACCCCATCCCGCCTGGCATCCCCTGACCATAGACCTCTCGAGCGGCTTCTGGTTTCGCCCCGAGCACGACCGGCTGATATTTGGCCGTAGCAACCCAGCCGACCTGGGCTTCCAAGAAGGCATGGACTGGAGCTGGCTCGAGCCCACCCTCGAGGTGGGCATGGCCCGCTTTCCCTGGCTAAAGCGATTTCAGCTCGACCGCAAGGCTAGCTGGTGGGGCTACTACGAGGTCACCCCGGACCACAACCCCATCCTGGGCCGGATGCCCGGGGTGGAGGGCTGGGTCAACGCCTGCGGCTTCTCCGGCCACGGGGTGCAGCAGGCCGCCATGGTGGGTCGGCTGATGGCCGAGGAAGTGGTAGACGACCGGGTGCAGAGCCTGAACATTGATTTGCTGCGCTATGAGCGTTTCTCCAGAGCGGCCCCTGCGGTCGAAAAAAACATTGTATAGCTTACATCACGGCATCACATTCTGGCTTGACGATAACCTAAGCGAAGCCTACAATACCTTTTGCTGTTGCGGCGTGGTGAGCGTAGCTCAGCAGGTTAGAGCACCGGTCTGTGGAACCGGGGGTCGTGGGTTCAAGTCCCATCGCTCACCCCAAAACCAGGGCAAATGATTGGGGCGCAGAACGTAAATTCTGGCCCCCAATCGCAAGCCCTTCTACCGTGCGCGGATGGTGGAATTGGTAGACACGCAAGACTTAGGATCTTGTGCCGCAAGGTGTGGGGGTTCAAGTCCCCCTCCGCGCACCACATAACCCCGGCTGTGCCGGGTTTTTTGTTGGCTCGACCTTGGCTATCTAGGGTTCTCGGCTTTTTGAAGTAGGGCCTGCAGGGCAGCGATGGCGGCTTCCTGGTGGCGCTGTTCCGGTGGGCGTAGCACCAGCGGCTGCGCGGCCAGCGCCAGCCGGATGGGCCAGGCTAATGAGTCGTTTGGGTTCTTCAGGTAGCGTTTGATCAAATGGATGCTCAGAAAAATGAGTGCGAGCGTGCTCAGAACTCCCTGTAATACCGGATTCAAAAAGATATTCTTCAGACAAAAAGCGCTAAGAGGCTATCTTTTTGAATCCTAGAGCACTCCCTTCGGTCGGGTTAGTTCGTCACCGTTCGGTGACGAACTAACCGAATCTGGTAT
>NZ_JHVI01000021.1 GCF_000620065.1 Meiothermus cerbereus DSM 11376
AAGGGATACGCTTTCTTCGCCGAGCGCAGCGAGGGGTGTGCTCTAGGATTCAAAAAGATAGCCTCTTAGCGCTTTTTATTTGAAGATTATCTTTTTGAATCCGGTATTACGAGCCGTTGGAGGAATCCGGCCTGAAGGGGGATCGGGCCTGGCTGGATTAGCCTTTGACGATTTTCTCAATCACCTGCTTCACCCGTTCCCCCGGCGCAGATGGCCCTAGCGCCCTGGTTACAATACCGATAGCGGCCATGGGCGATTTGAGCTGGGAGAAGTCCACGTTGGCGCGAACCCAGGCTTCAATTTCGGCTTCGCTCAGCTCTTTCGGCAGGTATCTGTCCAGAAAAGCAAGCTCGAAGGCGTTTTGGTTTTCTTCCGCCGTGACCCGCAGGGCCTTGAGAATTTTGGCTGCATCGGCATCTGGTAGGGGTCTGCCATCGCCCTTGCGGTCGAGTTCGGCTTTGACTACGCGGGCGAAGTCGCGGGTGGCGGCATCGCCCCGCTTCATGGCTTCGACAATCTCCTTCTTGATGGCTTCATAAATGCTCGTGCTCATATCTACAGTGTAGCTTGCTCTGGCCAGCCAAACCAAAGTTTATAGGCGCTCTTTGGAGGGTATGATTTTTGAGCTATGCGTGCGCTTTTATCGGTGTCGAATAAGTCGGGCCTGGTGGAGTTCGCCAGCGGTCTGGTAGAGCTGGGGTTTGAGCTGGTGTCTACCGGAGGAACCTACAAAACCCTGCAGGCGGCGGGCCTGCGCGTTACCTACGTGTCCGAGGTGACCGGCTTCCCCGAAATTTTGGATGGCCGGGTAAAAACCCTGCATCCCCATATTCATGCAGGCTTACTGGCCAGCAAAAGCCCCCAACACGAAGCAGAGCTAAAAGCCCACAACCTGACCCGCATCGACCTGCTATGTGTCAACCTGTACCCCTTTCGCGAGACGCTTGCACGCGGGGCCGCTTTTGAAGAGTGCCTGGAAAACATCGACATTGGGGGGCCGGCCATGCTGCGCGCCGCCGCCAAAAACCACGAGGCTGTGCTGCCGGTGTGCGACCCCGCCGACTATGCACAGGTACTGCAGGCCCTGCGAACCGGTATCAGCAGTGAGTTTCGTCGTAGGCTGGCCTATAAGGCTTTTGCTCACACTGCGGCCTACGATGCGGCCATTGCCAACTTTCTGGCTTATGAGAAGTTCCCCCAGACCAAGCTCCTGACCCTGGAGCGCCTGCCGGGGGTGGAGCTGCGCTATGGCGAGAACCCGCACCAGGAAGCGGCTTTGTACGCCCTCGAGGGCCAGACCGGCCCAGTGTTGCACGCAAAGGTGCTTTCGGGTAAGCCCATGGGTTTCAACAACTACGCCGACGCCGACGCGGCCTGGAGTCTGGTCAAAGAGTTTGAGCTGCCGGCTTGTGTGGCCGTCAAGCACGCCAACCCCTGCGGGGTAGCCCTGGCCGATAACCCCAAAACTGCCTGGGAACGTGCCCGTGACGCCGATACCCTCTCGGTGTTTGGCGGGGTGGTGGCTTTTAACCGTCCGGTGGATTTACCCACCGCGATGGCTACCCGTGGAACTTTCCTCGAGGTGCTCATCGCGCCCGAGGTAAGCCTCGAGGCCCTGGACTGGTTCCGCAGCAAAAAACCAGACCTGCGGGTGCTGGTTGCGGCTTTGGAAGACGCCGACAAGCGAGAGTTTCGCCCCCTGGTGGGCGGTTTCCTAGCCCAGGACAGAGATTTTCGGCGTTGGGAGGAGCTAAAGCTGCGCTATGTGACCGAGCGCATTCCCACACCCCAGGAACTGCTCGACCTTAAGTTTGCCTGGTATGTGGGCAAGCACACCCGCTCGAACAGCGTGGTGCTGGCTAAAGATGGCGTGACGGTGGGGCTGGGTACAGGTGCGGTAAGCCGCATCTGGGCCGCCGAGCGCGCCATCCAGAATGCGGGTGAGCGGGCCCGTGGGGCGGTACTCTCTTCCGAGGCCTTTTTTCCTTTCGACGATGTGGTGCGGGCGGCGGCGGCAGCAGGTGTTACCGCCATCGTGCAGCCAGGTGGCGCCAAACGGGATGAAGAGGTAATTGCTGCTTGCAACGAGCTGGGCCTTGCGATGGTTTTTACTGGTTCGCGCCACTTCAAACACTGATGGTTGGACAAAGGTTCCCTTGGCGCAGTCAGGTTAGAGCACAGGCTGGACAGCGGGCTTCATGCGGCTGCGGAAAACCAGGCCCACCCCCACAAGCACCAGGGCGGCCCCTATCCAGGTCCAAACCCCCAGGGGCTCTTGCAAGAACGCCCAGCCTAACAGCAGGGCAATTACCGGATTTACATAGGCATAGGTTGTTACGAGGCTCAGGGGCAGCAGCCGCACCGCCAGGATGTATGAGGTATAGGCAATTAGTGAACCAAAGACAATCAGGTAAAGGTTGCTGGCCCAGCCCAGAAGCGTGGGGGTGTGCCACGGCTCGCCAAGAACGATGGAGATCAGCAAGAAGCCCAGCCCGCCAAAAAGTTGCTGATAACCCGAGACGACCACCGGCTCTACGCTGGCAATGCTGCGCTGGGTGTAGATAGTGCCGCTGGCCCACATTATTGGAGAGATGAGCAATAGCGCGAAAGCCAGCAGGTTGGTGGGCGCGGCTGTGCTCAGCTTGGGTACGTTTAGCGCCAGGATACCCAACAAACCAATCAGCAGGCCTAGCACTAGAAGCCCTGAGGGCTGCTTTCGATCCAAAAAGCCTTCAACGATGGCAGCCCAGATGGGTGTAGTGGCAATCATCAAAGCCACGTAACCCGAAGGCACATACTGGGTTGCCACCAGAATGAGGCCGGTGCCGCCCAGCCATAGCATGGTGCCCGATAGCGCCAGTTTCCCCACTATGGCACGGCGGGGCTGTACCTGCCTGCCCCGCCAGCGGGCATACAAAAGCAAAAGCAAGGCCGCGGGGATAAACCGCGTGGCTCCCATCCAAAACGGCTCAAAGCCATTGAGGAGACCAATTTTGAAGGCCAGATAGGTGCTGCTCCAAACCAGATATACCACCAGGAGATGCAGCAGGCCAACACGGGAGATAAGCATTTGCGAGCTCTGTCAAACAGGCATCTTGGGGGCTTTTGACCATTCAAAAAAGCGATTCCTGGCTGGCGGCTTTGATTTCGACACCCCTTTTGGGGCCCAGCTCGTCGAGGGTTTTTTTGACCAGCTGAATGTCTTGCCAGGTGAGGTATTTGGGGCTGCCTGCTTCGCGCGAGGGATTGCGTAGCAGGTAAGCCGGGTGGAACATGGGGAAAATTTTGATGCCCTGCCACTCAAAAAACTTGCCTCGAGCTCTGGTGATGGGCAGCTTCTCGCCAGCGAAGAACTCGAGCGCTGTCGCACCCAGGGGAATAATGATTTGGGGCTTGACCAGCTGGATTTGCTTTATCAGCCAGAGCGAGGTGCAGGTCTTGGCCTCGAGCGGCTCGGGTGCACGGTTTCCTGGTGGGCGGCACTTTACGATGTTGGCGATGTAGACGCTCTCTCGAGCGATCCCCACAGCCCCCAGGATTTTGTCGAGCAGTTGCCCGCTGCGCCCCACAAACGGCCTACCCTGCAAGTCTTCATCTTCGCCAGGGCCTTCGCCCACTATCATCAGCTGGGCATCGGGGTTGCCCTCTCCAAAGACCACCTGGGTACGGTTTTTGGCCAGGCCACAGGCCACACAGGCTCTGGCTTGAGCAGCAAGAAGTTCGAGGTTCATGGTTGATAAAAACAAGACAGTTGTGAGGCCCAAATCTGGGGAGCGCCCCAGTATCCCCCAGGCTGGCGCCCTTTATTGCAAGGGTTTACGTGCTTTGCGGGCCTCCCGGCGAATTTTGGGATCGAGACCAATCATCAGAAAGAAGTTCTCGAGGGCGTTTTCCTGGCCTTTAATTTCGGGGTGTGCATCTTCGGCGGTGCCGGTTACAAAGGGCAACTGCTGGTACAGCTCCAGGGCCTGGCTCACGACCGCATCGGGGCCTTCGGCCTCGGCTACCTCGGCCAGCTTGGCATAAATTTCGCGCCGGGCTTCAGCGTGCAGGCGAAAGATATCGGGGTTCGGTGTCTCCGGGGCCCGAAGAACATCCTGCTTGGCAATACGGCGATAGTGCTTGAGACCGCGCACAATTTCTTCGGTGGAGAGGGTCACCTTGTACTCCATCCTAGCTCCTTTCAACGCAGAACCCACTTTGGGGTAAAGGTCGACTTTCCTAGTTGTGATTATAGGATTCACAAAAATATAGTGTCAACGCAAAGCTGTTTGTATAGAGTCTGTTTTTTGTGTACTGATGTGTTCGATTCAAAACCCAGATGGCACGCCGGCATCAAGCTGGCGTGCAGGTTGAGGGGGCACCAGGCTGGGCCAAGCTTGAAGCCAGGTATTCAAACAGCGCTCCTCAGATACCCCATGCCTTTTATGGCCCTAAGCGCGATATACTGCGGGTTATGGAAAGCCTGGGGCACTACTTGTTGCGGGAGCGCATTGCGCTGCCGGGGGTAGGTGCAATTGAGGCGTATGAAGGCCAGGATGTGCGTACTGGTATTGATGTGCTGGCCTTTAAGCCTTTGCCGGAACAACCTCCCAAACTATCCATACCCCATACCCTTTCCTGGATAGACCAGGAAGAAGACGCCTGGATTGCCGAGATTCCTGTAGGTGCCGTCAAGACCGCCTGGCTGGCCGGACGGGTTGATGTGGTCCGACTGACGCAGTGGTGCAAGCAACTATTGGGCGTGCTTAATCGGGCACAAGAAAGCAGCATTCCGGTGGGGTGCATAATTCCAGAGCTGATCTGGGCCAGGGGTAGCCGGGTCTGGCTGGGTGGGGTAGGGGTGCCCAACCCTGTGCACAGGTGGGATTTTGGAGGGTTGCTCAACACCGTGAAGGTGCTTGCTGGAGATGCGTATCCAGCCTTGCCCTGGAGGGCAGCACTGGAAGACTACGTGGCGGGCCGGCTCGACTACGCAGACCTGGTGGAGCAACTCGAGGCCGAAGGCGCGAGCGGTGGAGGGATTAGCGGCCAGTTTACTCCCAGTCAAGATGCCTCGTCTTCGCTCGAGACGCTTGCTTCGGGGCGCGAGGCTGAGGATACGTCCCCAGCGACAGACGAGCCCAAGCGCGTCCGAAATGGGCACCTCGAGGCCCGTAGGGCGCGAGCCCAGGGGGAGAGGGTGGACAGTGTGTCTCACGAGGAGAGGGCCTCGTCTTCGCTCGAGACACTTGCTTCGGGGCGCGAGGCTCAAGATACGTCCCCAGCGACAGACGAGCCCAAGCGCGTCCGAAATGTGCGCCTCGAGGCCGAAGGCGCGAGCAGACTGGGCAAGTCCCCACAGACCAAGACACCCCTGGAAGCCTCGTCTTCGCTCGATGGCTTCTACTCGCCATACTCGGAGGAAGCAAAGCAGGCTCAGCCTGAAGCAGTCCCCGAAAAGCCTGCCGTTAGCAAAAGCCTCAACGTTCAGGTAAACGAACCTTCCTTGCCGACACCGACCGCCATACCCCCACGCCGCATCCGTATCGAAGAGCGCCTCGAGCCTCCCTTTGAGGTTTTAGAACCCCCTTCGCAAAGCCGTCGTGCAGCCCTGCTTTGGCTATGGCTGATTCCCCTTTTGTTGCTGCTGGCCGGGGCTGGTTTGTGGATACGCTCCAGAAACGCTTCTTCCGCGCAGGCTACGGCCTATCCGGTCGAGTTTCGCCTGCAACCGCCAGGGCCGAGTGCTAGCCTGGTTATCCTGGAAATCCCCGAAGGTTCCAAAATGCCGCTCAACACCGAGGTGGCCCAGTTGCCGGGGCGGGTCGACTTCGACAAACCTGGTGTTTATCGCATTCGGGTTCGGGTGCAGGGGCGCGTGCCGGTGGAATCGCTGATCGAGGTGCCCAACCCTGGCGGGGTTACTATCAGCTTGCGCTAGGGCGGGTAATACCCAGCAGCTAAAGGCGCATCGCCGAGGCGTGGCCCAGCCGCAAAAGAATCCCTGTACGCTTTTGGCTCAAATTGAGAACGGTTGAGGGTGCAGGCTTACCCCGGTGGTGTTTCAGGAACTGGCCGACAGAGAACAGAGCAGGCAAAACATGTCGTCAACATCTTGGAGCTTGCCGCCTCGAGCCTTATGCTTCTTGCATGAGTGTGGTCATCCTCGACTATGGTTCGCAGTACACCCGCCTGATTGCCCGCCGTATCCGGGAGCTACGGGCATATTCGGTTATTTTGCCGGGGACTGCCAGTTTAGAGCGTATCAAAGCGGAAAATCCGCAAGCCCTGATTCTCTCGGGGGGGCCCGCCTCGGTGTTCGACCCGAGCAGTCCGCGGCCTGCGCCAGGGGTGCTCGAGCAGGGCTGGCCGGTGCTGGGCATCTGCTACGGGATGCAGTACCTGGCCCAGCACTACGGGGGCAGGGTCGAGCGGGCTGGGCGCCGCGAGTACGGTAAGGCCAACCTGGTTTTTCATACCGGCCCGCTCTTTGCTGGCCTCGAGGGCGAGCTGCAGATGTGGATGTCCCACTCCGACGCAGTTACCGAGCTACCCCCTGGTTGGCAGGTAATTGCCCGTACGGAAGAAAATCCGGTTGCGGCCATTGCTGCGCCCGATGGGCGTACCTTTGGGGTACAGTTTCACCCCGAGGTGGTGCACAGCCCCAAGGGAATGCAGGTGCTGGAGAATTTCCTCGAGCTAGCCGGAGTTGCCCGCGACTGGACGGCCCAGCACACCCTGGAAAGCCTGGTGGCCGACATTCGCGCCAGGGTGGGCGACGACAGAGTGATGCTGGCCGTATCGGGCGGGGTAGACTCCTCCACGCTGGCCCTCTTGCTGGCAAAAGCCATTGGAGACCGTCTCACAGCGGTTTTTGTGGATCATGGCCTGCTGCGGCTGGGTGAGCGAACCGAGGTCGAGCAGGCCCTGCGCCCCCTGGGAAAGGCCCTGCGGGTGGTGGATGCAAAAGAGCAGTTTATGGCTGCTCTGCAAGGGGTAGCTGACCCCGAACAGAAGCGCAAAATAGTGGGCCGCGAATTTATCCGGGTTTTCGAGCGCGAGGCCCGGCAGCTTTCGGCCCAGGGCTACCGATGGCTGGCCCAGGGAACCCTCTACCCCGACGTGATCGAGTCAGCGGGCAGCGGCGAGGGCAGCGCCAACATCAAAAGCCACCACAATGTGGGGGGCCTGCCCGAGGATTTGCAGTTTGAGCTGCTCGAGCCCTTCCGCTACCTGTTCAAAGACGAGGTGCGCGAACTGGCCCTGCTGCTGGGCCTGCCCGAGCCCATCCGAATGCGGCACCCTTTTCCGGGGCCGGGGCTGGCCATCCGCATACTGGGCGAAGTCACCCAGGAGAAACTGGATATTCTGCGTCGGGCAGACGACATCTTTATCTCCAGCCTGCGGGACTGGAACCTCTACGACCAGGTTTCGCAAGCAGCGGCCATCCTGACCTCTATGCAAAGCGTGGGGGTGGTGGGCGATGAGCGCAGCTATGGCTATGTGCTGGGTTTGCGGGCGGTATCCACGGTAGACTTTATGACCGCCGACTGGGCCCGTCTTCCGCTGGACTTTCTGGACGAAGTGGCGCGCAAAATTACCCGCCAGGTACCGGAGATTGGGCGGGTGGTCTACGACATTACCAGCAAGCCCCCGGCTACCATTGAGTGGGAGTGAAGCCCAAGCAAAGGGCGCTGTGGGGCAGGCCTGCTTGTCTATGGTGAACAGCCGCTTTAGCGGTCTGTCCCGAAGGGGATCGTCCGGCTGGTGAACAGCCGCTTTGGCGGTCTGTCCTGAACGGGGTCGCCTACCTGCTGTTGTTCAAAGCCATTATTGCAACACAGGCAAAGTGGTTAGATCTGGCTGGAACGTTCCTCGAGCCAGCTCACTGCTGCCGACTGGAGAATGCGCGGACTGACCCCGGACTGCTCCAGTTTATGCAGGTAGGCCTCGAGCCGCTCGTCAGCAGCCATGGCTTGGACGGAGTTGGCCAGGCGCATCCAGGCCCTGAAGAGCTGGTCGGCCTCGTCGAGGGGCAGGCTGAGGTGGGAAAGTTGCCAGATTTGCTCGATGAGCCAGCCCCACATCACCATGACCTGGCTTTTGGAGATGCCCCGGTACTGATGCACCCATCCGACCAGAACCTGCCAGGCGAAGTACTCGAGGTCAAACGGCCCAGCAATCGTGCGCCGGTACCATATCCTGAGCACCTGCTCCCGCATGGGCCGCTCACCCTCACGAAACACCGAGCGGGTGGCTGGGTGGCTGAATAAGATGTCGTAGAACCCGCTGATAATGGCCTCTTCCCAGCCCCGTAAGTGCGCCGCGTAGGTATTGAGGGTAACCCCATCCTGGGGGCTATAGCGGGTCATGGGTGGTAAGGTCTCCCAGACGGTCTGGGCGACCTGGAAATACCCGTTCAACGATGGATACATACGGTCAGCTTAGAACAGTTTCAGAGGTACAAATTGCCCCGATCCCCACAGGCGCTGAACAGTTGACTTTGCAAGCATAGCGGCTTCACAGCGCTGTGCAGCCAAATTCTGTTCATCCAAACCCGGTATCGGCTGGGGTAGCAAAAGACCCCCACCCGCAGGTGGGGGCTGCCCGGCCCGGCTGAACTAGGCCGAACGGGCTTTTGTGGCCGCCTTGCGGCGCTGCTCGAGGGTTTTGTACCAGACCACCAGGCCCGAAACCACATAGATGGAAGAGTAGGTTCCCACAATAAAGCCCACGAAGATGGCCAGCGAGAAGTCGCGCAGTACCGGCCCGCCCAGGAAGAGCAGGGCCAGGATGGGCAGCATGGTTGAGAGCGAGGTCATAAGGGTGCGGGAGAGGGTCTGGTTGATGGAGGCGTTGACGATATCGTAGTAACTGCGGCCCCGCATTAGCTTGAGGTTTTCCCGGATGCGGTCAGAGATGATGACGGAGTCGTTGATGGAGAACCCCACAATGGTCAGCAAGACCGCCACCGTCGGAATGGAAAATTCCAGCCCCAACAAGCTATACATCCCGGCCACAATCGCCACGTCGTGGCCTACTGCAATCACGCTGGCTACCCCGAACACCCAGTCGAAGCGGAAAGCCACATAAATCAGGATGAGCGCCAGCCCCACCAGCACCGCAAAAACAGTATTCCGGCGCAGCTCCGCCCCAATGGCCGGGCCCACCGTTTCGGACTGGAGGATGGTGGCATTTAGGCCTTCCTGGAACTTTTTCTCTAGTTCGATGCGCTGTTCTTCGCTCACCTGACGCACCCGCACCGAGAACTCATTGCCGCTCACACTGGAGAGCGAGGTGATGACCGATTCGGCCCCGCGCAGCTCGGCAATGCCAGTGTTATCCAGGAAGCTGCGTATCTGATCGGCCCTGACGGTATCAGGTACGCGGATGGTAAAAGCCGTACCGCCGGTAAAGTCGATGCCAAAGTTGAAGCCCTTTACAAATACAATACCCGCGGCGATGACAGCCAGGGTGAGCGATGCAGCCGTGACGTAGCGGGAGATGCCCAGGAAGTCAATTTTTGTACCCCACAGCCAGTAGGGGGGCTTAACTTCGCGGCGGTCGCCGATGGTTTCCAGGAGCCAGCGGCTGAAGACCAGGTTGGAGAAGACCGCGGTTACCACCCCCAGGGCCAGCATCACCGCAAAACCCCGCACCGGGCCGGTGCTGTACTGGTAAAGGGCGGCTGCCGCCAGCAGATGGCACATGTTCACGTCGAGAATGGTAATGATGGAGTGGGAGAAGCCGCCCGGGATGGCCTGACGGAACTTCTTGCCCATTTTGAGCTCTTCCTTGATGCGCTCGAAGGAGAGCACGTTGCCGTCCACCGCGGCTCCCAGGGTGAGAATCAGGCCAGCGATGCCCGGCAGGGTAAGGGTTGCGCCCAGCATGGAAATCGAAGCTAGCAGCAGGATGGCAGTATAAACCAGGCCAAGTGCAGCAACCAACCCCATCCAGAAGCCGTAGTAGGCGAAGATTAAGACAAACAGCAGGATCGTGCCGATAATTCCTGCCTGGATACCCGCGTTGATGGCATCCTGACCTAGGGTAGGGCCAATGGCGCGGGTTTCCGCCACTTCCAGCTTCACCGGGAGGGAGCCTGAGCGCAGCACCAGGGCAATGTCGGAGGCTTCCTGTACGCCTGAAAGCCCCTCGATAACGGCCCGCCCACCGACGATGGCCTGGCGGATGCTGGGTGCAGTATAAACTTTGTCGTCCAGCACTACTGCCAGCTGGCGGCCCACATTGGCCCGGGTAACCTCCTCGAACTTTTTAGCCCCCTCGGGGGTGAACTCCATATCGACCTGAGGTCGGCCAAACTGATCGAAAGAGGCATTGGCAGTGCGGAGGTCGGCACCGGTGAGCAGGGGCGGTCCGAGGTCCTCGAGCTTGTACAGATTTTTCTCGAGCTCGGCCCGGCGGGCAGCCAGGGCGGCCCCGCTCAGGCCTGAGTTGCGCAGTTGCTCGTTGATTTGCGCCACGGTGGTGCCAGTTGCGCCCTGATTGACAATGCGAAACTCGAGCTTGGCGGTCTGGCCAATCAATGCTAGGGCACGCTCTTGCTGGTCCTGCTTCAAGCCTGGCAGCTCAACGATAATCCGGTCGTTGCCCTGCACCTGCACCAGCGGCTCGGCCACCCCAATCGCATTGACCCGGTTCTCGATAACGGTGCGGGCTACCTCGAGCTCGGTTTTGGCTACGGCAGGGTCGGGGTTCGGGGTTACTACCCTCAGGGTTACCCGCAAGCCCCCTTGCAGGTCGAGGCCTAGCCGAATCAGTCCATCTGCAGGCAGCAAGGGGTTTTGCGGGTTGCGGGCTTCCCAGGGACGGAAAAGTCCCACCATGGCTGCTACAAGCAGCCCGATCAGAAAAACAGCTTTCCACAAACGGTTGGTCATATGGGCTCCTGCTGCAGTTCACTGTATTTCTCCGCCAGAGTGGGGCGGGATTGTTTTCGCGAACTGCTCTAAATCCAGTTAGGACGAGGGTTTTGGGCCATACCTTATCCAGATTGCACTCGCCTGGGGCCAGGCCAAAATTCCTGAACAGCGTTTATTTTTTGGCCTTTGGCACCGGGCCGCATGGGGGTTTTAGCCACCGTCGGTTTGCAGGCGGGAATAGGCCAGATAAAGCCGCCGCCTTGGGGGCAGCATGAACTGTGCAGGGGCCGGCGGGCAAACCGGGACAGAAGGGCTGCGCATGGCCAGTCCAAGCGCCACCACAATCAAGCCCAAACTTAGGGGATTGAATTTGGCTTTGGCCTCGAGCAGTTGCTGGGGTAGGGGAATGGCCATCCAGCCCTGGCTAAACCCGTTATCGGCTTTGGCTTTGCTGGGCGACCAGAAGAGCCCCGGCCCCAAGGCTAATAGGGCCAGGATTGCAAAGGTGATCCAGCGTTGCCAGCGTTTCATAACTTAAAGCCAAACCACTTTATACCGCAATGCAAAGTTTGACCAGCTCGAGGCACCGCTGCGGCAAAGCGCAAAGCACTCGACTGCCCATACACAAGAAGGTTTTCTGTAACCGCTTGAGGCGCTTGGTTAGTCTGTGGCGACCTCAACTTGCTGGCTGGCCTCGAGCACGTCCCCCTCCTGGAAATCGGTAAAGCCATCCAGCAGAATTCCGCACTCAAAGCCCTGAGCCACCTCACGCACATCGTCTTTGACCCGCTTGAGGCTTTCGATTTTGCCTTTCCAGACCTCCTTACCTTTGCGCAAAACCCTGATGTCGGCGTTGCGTGTAATTTTGCCCGAGGTGACCATGCAGCCTGCAATGACCCCACGGGTCAGCTTGAAGATGGCCCGCACTTCGGCAGTTCCCAGGATTTCTTCTTTGTAAACCGGCTCGCGCTGCCCCTTCACCATTTTTCGGATCTCGTCAATCAGCTCGTAGATGATGCGGAAGCTTTGTAAGGGCACACCCTTTTGCTCCGCCGCTTTCTTAACTGAGCCGCTGGGATTGACGTTAAAGGCGAGGATGGCCCCGCCCGCAGTCGAGGCCAGCAGCACATCCGATTCCGTAGGTGCGCCTACCGCGGCCAGCAGCAGGTTGATCTTGACTTCTTCGGTGGCCTCTTTAGCCAGAATGTTTTGAATGGCTTCCAGGGAACCCTGGGTATCGGCGCGCAGGATCAGGTTGATTTCCTTTTGTTCGTCCTCGTGTACCTTTCGCATCAGATCGGCCAGGCTGCGGGCGCGGGTAAACTCGGCTTTGGCCTCAGAGGCTTTGCGCTCCTCGATGCGCTCTTCGGTAATTTCCTTGGCCGCTACCTGGTCGGGGACCCAGGTAAAGGTATCCCCGGCCGAGGGCAGGTCGGAAAAGCCCAGTACCTGCACAGCACTCCCGGGGCCAGCCTCAGTGCGACGGTTGCCTTCGGCATCGGACATGGCCTTTATCTTGCCCCAGTGCTCGCCCGCGACCACATAATCGCCGATTTTGAGGGTACCTTGTTGTACCAGCAGGCTCACCAGGACACCGGCTTGTTTGTCAACTCGAGCTTCCAGTATTACCCCCTGGGCCTCGGCTTTGGGGTCGGCCCGCAGGTCTTCGAGTTCGGCTAGCAGCAGGATGGTCTCGAGCAGATCGGCGACGCCCTGGCCGGTCTTGGCCGAGATGGGCAGCACTTCTACATCCCCCCCGAAGGCCACCGGCACCATGCCCAGCTGCATCAAGTCCTGGTAGACCTTGTTGATGTCTGCGCCTGGCAGATCCATCTTGTTGGCGGCAAAGACAATCTTGGCCCCGGAGGCCTTGGCGTGGGCGATGGCCTCTTTGGTCTGGGGCATCACCCCCTCGGTGGCGGCGACCACGATAACGGCGATATCGGCAACCCGGGCCCCCCGCTGCCGGATGGTGGTGAAGGCCTCGTGGCCGGGGGTATCGATAAACACCACTGTGCCGCCTTTGGTCTTTACTTCAAAGGCCCCTACGTGCTGGGTAATACCTCCGGCTTCCTTCTCGGCGATGCGGCTTTTGCGCAGGTAATCGAGCAGGCTGGTCTTGCCGTGGTCTACGTGCCCCATAATCACCACCACCGGGGGACGGTGGGGGATAGACTTGCGGGCCTCTTCAGCTTTGCGTGCTGCCTCGGCGACCTTTTGTTCACCGATGAGCTCCTTGACTGCTAGGGCGGTGTCTTCCTCGAGGGTGCTGGCATGGGACTTATAGCTTACCCCCATCTCGTCGAGGATTTTGAGCAGCTCTTCGTTGGTCATGCCGAGCTCTTTAGCGAGCTGATAGATTCTGATTTTTGCCATGCTGACCTCCAGTTCTGTGCGTCCAAAGTCATGTGTCTTGCGACGACGGTTTCTCGACCTTTGGGGCCTGACTAAAGACGTTTCCTAGAACCATTTGTAACGCTGTGGAGAGCTCTGTTGCTTTGGCTCCGGCGAAGCGGCGAAGTTTTTTCTCGGCCCAGCACCCGGGGCGGTCGGGGCATACGTAAGCGCCACGCCCGGGTTTGCGCCCGCTGGGATCGAGCACGGGGCCTCCCTCGGTAATCACAATCCGCAACAATTCCTGCTTGGGCCTGCGTTCCCGACAGGCGATGCACTGGCGGATGGGAATGTGTTTAGCCTTGGGCATCCAGCCTCCGTGATGGGCCACCGCCACTATTCGCCGTCTTTGAACAGGCTCTCGAAGCGGCTCTTGGCATCCTGCGAGACCTTCAGGGACTCGTCCTTCTCGGCTGCTTTCAGAATGGCTGCGTCGAGGTCGGTAATCTCTTCGGCTTCTTCAAAGTCGATCTCGTAGCCGGTTAGCTTGGACGCCAGGCGCACATTCTGGCCAGCCTTACCGATAGCCAGCGAGTGTTGATCTTTTGCGACCACTACCCTGGCGCGGTTCTTGCCATCCTCGCTGGTTTCTATGGTTATTTCGCCCACAGTGGCGGGCGAGAGTGCGTTGCGGATGAACTCTTTTGGATTAGGGCTCCATTGAATAATGTCGATTCGCTCGCGGCCAAGCTCGGCCGAGACCGCCTGAATGCGCTGGCCCTTGTGCCCGATGCAGGCTCCGATGGGGTCGACGTTGGGGTTGTGGCTTACCACGGCCACCTTGGAGCGGCTTCCGGGTTCGCGAGCCAAGGCCTTGACCTCCACGATGCCCTCGGCAATCTCGGGGACTTCCTGGCGAAGCAGGTAGCGCAACAGTTCTTCGTGGGCCCGGGAAACCACCAGGCTGGGTCCTTTGGTGGAGCGCTGCACCTGTTTCAGGTAGACCTTAATGCGCTGGCCGGGGTGATAACGCTCGGTGGGGATTTGCTCTTTGGGGGGCATCAGGGCCTCACCGCGGCCCAGCTCCACGTAAACGTTGCCCCGGTTGTCCACCCGGGCCACGCTGCCGGTTACGACCTCGCCTTCTTTGTTCTTGTACTCGTTATGTACGCGGGTGCGTTCGGCTTCTTTGAGGCGCTGGGTGAGCACCTGCTTGGCAATCTGTACCGCAATGCGGCTGAACTCCTCGGGGTCGACGGGGAACTCCATCTCCTCGCCCACTTCGACTTCGGGGTCGTACTTTCTGGCCGTCTCGAGGTCAATCTCTTTATCGGAGTCTTCGACCTTCTCGACCACCCGCCGTATTTCCAGCACCTCGAGGTGGCCCTCCTGGGGGTCTAGCTGCACCTCTACGATGGGGCCCTTGCCTTCTTCTTCGACATCTTTTTGTTTGAAGCCTTTTTGCCGTAAGTAGGCTAGCCGCAAGGCCTCTTCAAAATTGGAAATTAACTCTTCTGCTGTAACCCCACGCTCGTGGGCTACCTGGGAAAGGGCGTCTACAAAATCTTTGTTCACAGATGTTCCTCCTTTTTGGATGCGGATACTTGCCTGGGGCTTGTTGGGCCTGACCTACCTGGGCCTGTCGGGCCACTCGGCCAGGTTCGCTTTGAAGGTGCCGAGCTGAAGGGTGCGCACCTCGTCCTTCTCGAGCCAGAACTCCACCATATCCCCCTTGACTGTCCCTACCCGTCCGGTAAAGTTGCCCTGGGGGCTGCGAACCTTCACCTTCAAGCCCACAAAGCGCTCGAAATGGCGGGCAGTGAAGAGCGGACGTTCGGCGCCCGGCGACTCGACCTGAAGCAGGTAATGCTCTGGCAAAAGCGCCTCGAGGGTGTCGAGATGCGCGCTGAGTGCGCGGTTGGCCCGCTCGAGGTCGGCCACCGAGATGGGCACCTCGTCCTTGCGCTCAATGCGCACGAGCAGAATGGGGTTCTTACCGCTTTTTAGGCTGGCCTCGAGCACCTCATAACCCAGGGGCGACAGCACACCTGCGGCAACCTGGTTCCACTGAGAAGTGCTTTCTGAGCCGGTTTTGGGCCCCATCTGCAAGGATTTATCTGGCTCCACGCATTCACCTCCTCCCCAAGAAAGAAGGGTGGGTTGAAAACCCACCCCCTGGAATCTCGGGAGAACTTAGCAAGTAAAAGTGTAGCACTATTTGATGAGAGGGTAAAGTGAGACGGATTGCCTTGTGCGCTGGGCTTAACCTGGGGGCAACAAACCCCTAGTACCGGCTTAACAGATTGGCTGTTCAGCCAAACCCGACATAACTAAGAAATGCCCTTGGTTAGTTCTTTTTGCTGGGGTTCCCACCTGAAGCACGGGTAGCAACGGCCTGAAAAACGCTGGTGCTCCGACCTCTCCCTAACGGAACGATTCGGGTAGGATTCATATAAGAGACCCCCTCTTGCAAGAGGGGGTTGGTGGTGCCGGGAACAGGACTTGAACCTGCACACCCTTGCGGGCGCATGACCCTGAATCATGTGCGTCTACCAATTCCGCCATCCCGGCTCAGGGCAAGAGAAATAGTAGCCAGTTAAGTCTACTTCGTCAAGGGGGGTAGCAGAAAGAAACCGGGGCATGTTGTCGTCAACCTTTATTAAAGATTACACTCTGCCCTGTGGAGCCTACGCTTTTTCGCAGCCGACGCGAGCGGAAACTGGGTGAGCAAATTGCCGTGCGCCTCGAGGGTGTCACCAAACGCTTTGGCGATCAGGTAGCGGTTGATAGGGTAAGCCTCGAGATTCGTGATGGTGAGTTTTTTAGCCTGCTGGGGCCCTCGGGCTGTGGCAAAACCACCTTGCTGCGCATGATTGCCGGCTTTGATACCCCCGACCAGGGCCGGGTCATCATCGGAGGAAAGGACATGACCGAGGTGCCGCCCTACCTGCGCCCGGTCAATACAGTTTTTCAGAACTATGCGCTTTTCCCCCACATGACCGTGGAGCAAAACATCGCTTTTGGGCTGCGCATGAAAAAAATGCCCCGCGACGAAATTGCCCGGCGGGTGCAGTGGGCCCTGGAGCTCATTAACCTGCCGGGCTACGAAAAACGCCGCACCGACCAGATGTCCGGGGGCCAGCGTCAGCGCATTGCTCTAGCCCGGGCCCTGGTTAACGAGCCGGAGGTGCTGCTGCTCGACGAACCCCTTTCGGCCCTCGACCTAAAGCTGCGCCAGGAGTTGCGGGTAGACCTGATGAACCTCCAGGAACAACTGGGCATCACCTTCATCTTTGTAACCCATGACCAGGAAGAAGCCCTGGTCATGTCCGACCGCATCGCCGTGATGAACAAGGGGCGTATCGAGCAATTAGGCCCCACCGAGGAGATTTACGAGCTTCCACAAACGGCCTTTGTGGCTAAGTTCATCGGCGACTCCAACCTGATTCCGGCCCAGGCCATAGAGCCGCGCAAAGTCAGGACGCCCCTGGGTGAGTTTGTGCTCGACGACGAGGACGCCCTCGCCCCTGGTCAGGAGGTGCTGCTTTCGATTCGCCCCGAGAAAATACGCCTCTTTAGGGAGAAACCCAGCCTGCCCAACGTTTTTTCGGCAAAGGTAGACGACATTATCTACACGGGTTCGGAAAACCAGTATTTGCTTTTGGCCGATGGGCAGCGCCTGATGTGCAAGACCCTCAACCAGGACATACAGGAGCCCGGCCACGAGGAGTTTGCCTACGACGAAGAGGTCTGGGTGGCCTTCACGCCCGAAAAGCTGGTGGTCATTCAGGGCGGGGCCGAAGGGAGCAATCCCTATGCGTGAAGCCGCAAGGCCCTGGGAGCGCTTGCGCCAGGTGCTCGTTACGGTGGGGCCGGGTGCTTTGTGGCTGGTGGTTTTTGTTCTTATCCCGACCCTCATCATGTTTGTGGCCTCGCTGATGAGCCGGGGCAGCCTGGGCCAGCTGGTACCGCCATTTGGCCTGCACAACTATGCGCGCTTTTTTTCCGACCCGCTTTTTATTGAAATTATCGGGCGCAGTCTGGTGATTGGCTTCTGGTCTACGGTATTCATCGTTTTGCTGGGCTATCCGCTGGCCTTTTACATTGCCCAAAGCCGACACAAGGAAGTGTTGCTGCTGCTGGTGGTCATTCCGTTCTTCACCAATTTTCTGATTCGGGTCTACGCCTGGATTGTGGTGTTTCAGAAAGAAGGCCTTGTGAATAGCCTATTCGCAGCCTTTGGTCTCCCACCTGCGGAGCTGCTGCCCTCTACCTTCGCGGTGTATGTGGCTACCGTTTACACCTACCTGCCTTTTTTTGTACTGCCGCTTTATGCCGCCGTCGAGCGCATCGACTGGAGCCAGCTCGAGGCTGCCTACGACCTGGGGGCCCGGCCCATCCGGGCTTTCTGGGAGGCCATCTTTCCCCAGACGCTTCCGGGCTTGTTTGCTGGCTTTTTGCTGGTGTTCATACCGGCGGTAGGCACTTTTGTCATTGCCGACCTGCTGGGGGGCGGCAAGGTTACGCTGGTGGGCAACCTGATCCAGCTTCAGTTTGGCTCGGCGCAAAACTGGGCCTTTGGCAGCGCGGCCAGCATGGTGCTAATGGGCATGGTATTGCTGGGGCTGTGGCTCTACGCCCGTACCCAGGGTGAGAAAGGACTGGACAAGCTGGTATGAAGCGCTTGCTATCCCTTCACGCCTGGCTGGTATTTGCCTTTTTATATCTGCCCATAGGGGTCATCGTGGCCCTCTCCTTCAACCAAAGCCGCTTTGGGGTGCGCTTTACCGGCTTTACTTTCGACTGGTACCTTCGGCTTTTTAGCAACGAGCGCATCCTCGAGTACCTCACCAACACCCTGATTGTGGCGGTGGTGTCCACCCTGGTCTCGACCATCCTGGGCACCCTTCTGGCGGTGGGTTTGGTGCGTTATCAGTTCCGCTGGCAGAACGTGCTGCGCTACTTGCTGTATGTGCCGGTGGTGGTGCCGGACGTGGTGATGGGCATCTCGCTGCTGCTTTTGTTCGACGTGGTGCGCGACGCCATTGGCTGGCCCCGGCTGTCGCTGTTTACCATCATCCTGGCCCACATCAGCTTTCAAATTGCCTACGTCACCCTGGTGGTGCGGGCCCGGCTAATGCTCCTGGACCCCACCCTGGAAGAAGCCGCCAAAGACCTGGGGGCTACCCCCTGGCTCACCTTCCGTGAGGTAACGCTGCCGCTGATCATGCCGGGGGTGGTTTCGGGGGCTTTACTGGCTTTTAGCCTATCGCTCGACGATTTCGTGGTAACCTTTTTTACCGCAGGCCCGGGTTCAACCACCCTGCCGCTTTATATCTATTCGTCGGTCAAACTGGGGATTAGCCCCGAAATTCATGCCCTTTCTACATTGATGGTGGGGATTACAATTTTGGTGCTGTTGTTGGGGACACTGTTCTGGAGGAAGCGTACCTAGCGCCCTGGGTGCGTTGGTAGGAACGACAACAAGTCTTGAGTGGAGGAAGGTTGGCATGAACAGATTCGGGCTTATCGCTTTGTTGGGGCTTTTGATAGCCGGGTGCGGTCAGCAGAAAAAAGAGTTGCGTCTGCTGAACTGGTCGGACTACATGCCCAAAGAGGTGCTTCAGGAGTTCGAGAAGCGTGAGGGCATTAAGGTGGTGGAGGATACTTACGACTCCCCCGAGGCCATGCTCTCCAAGTTGCAGGCCGGTGGCGACACCGAGTACGACGTGCTGATTACCCCCGACTATACCGTGGGGTCGCTGGCTCGAGCCGGTAGCCTGCTGGAGCTCGACAAGACCAAAATTCCCAACCTCAAGAACCTCGACCCGCAGTTTGCCAACCCGGCCTTTGATCCAGAGGGCAGGTACAGCGTGGTGTACCAGTGGGGCACCACCGGGCTGGCCTACCGTGAAGACCTGGTAAGTGGGCCGGTGGAGAGCTGGGCGGTGTTGTTCGACCCGGCCAAGCAGGTAGGGCGGTTCTTGCTGCTGGACGAGATGCGCGAGATGATAGGGGCAGCCCTCAAATACAAGGGGGCGTCGGTGAACACCACCGACCCGGCTATCCTGGCCGAGGTTCAGGCCCTGCTACTCGAGGCCAAGCGTCGTTCGCAGGGCTTTGCTGGGGGAACCAGTATCCGCGATCGCCTGATTGCCGGTGACATTGCGGTGGGGCCCGCCTATTCGGGGGACATCCTGGCGGCCCAGCCCGAGAATCCCCAGCTCAAATATGTAATCCCTGCTGAAGGGGCTACCCTCTGGACCGACAACCTGGTGCTGTTGAAAAAGAGTCCCAACCACGAGCTGGCCCATAAGTTCATCAACTTCTTGCTCGAGCCCGAGATTGCCGCGCAAATCTCCAACTCGATTGGCTATGCCACCCCAGTAGCGGCAGCCATGGATCAGGTTGAAGAAAAAGACAACCCCATCATCTACCCCACCCCCGAGATTAGGGCCCGCCTCGAGCTGCTGGCCGACCTGGGCGACCAGGCCGATTTGTTCAATAAGGTCTGGGCGGAGGTCAAGTCACGTTAGGGGGCTTTGACCCCGAAAGCAAACTTTGGGCATGCAGCACGGATTGCTCATAGGCGCAGGTGCGGTATCGTCCAAAACCCGTTCTGCTCTGGCCTGGCTCGGCCAGCGACTTTTGCTAAATCGGACTGGCGGCCTTTAGCTTCGATTAACCAAAGGCCCCTGTGGGGCTGAACCTTACTTTTGTCACAGCCAGCAGGGCTATACTCAGGGCGTGAGAACGCTCTTTGGTCTCCTGACCTTTTTGAGCCTGGCGCTGGGCCAGCCTGGGCCCCAGATTTACCAGCAGAACTGCGCGTTCTGCCACGGCGACAACGGCCAGGGACGGCCGGGAGCCTTTCCGCCCCTGGCGGCCCATGTCAACGAGTTGGTAAAAATCCCAGAAGGCCGTACCCATCTGATTAATGCGGTGCTATTCGGGATGCAGGGCCCGGTTCGGGTTAAGGGTATTACCTATAACGGTGTGATGCCGGCTTTTGGTCAGCTTACCGACGACCAGATCGCTACTGTGCTCAATTACATCCTCAACGCCTGGGGCAATGACAAACTGCTGCCGCGGGATCATCGGCCCATAACGGCATCAGAAGTTGGCGCTGCGCGCAATGTGGCCGATAGGCCAACCCCTCAACAAATCGGCAGCATTCGCTCCCGCATAAATGTCCCGTAGCGTTCGAAGCTAAACTTGTTTTGGAGGAGAAGCGATGAAGAGGCTTTTGCTTTTGCTGGTTCTAATTCTTCCGGCTGCTTTTGCCCAAAGTGGGCCAGTGCTGTACCAGCAGTGCCAGGGCTGTCATCAGCCCAATGGCGCGGGTATACCTGGCGTATTTCCCCCATTGGCCGGGCATGTTCCCGATATTCTGGCAGCCAAGGGGGGCCGACCCTGGCTCATCCAGGTTTTACTCTGGGGTATGAGCGGCGAAATTGTCGTAAAAGGGGTCAAGTACAACGGGGTTATGCCTAGCTACCGCCAGCTTGGTGATGCCGAGATTGCTGCCCTGCTCAACCACATCTCGACCCAGTGGGGCAACAAGTTCCCTGCAGGGCAGAAGCCGTTCACACCAGCAGAGGTCAGGGCCCAGCGGGCCAAAACCTTGACGCCGGCCCAGGTTAACTCAGCCCGCAAGGCCCTGGGCTTGAAGTGAGCTGGCGTGGTTTTTGTAGGACTTACGCAGTTGAACGTTGACAAAACCATAGGTTAGCTCCTCACTTCAGCCCGTCGGAATCGTGTTTTATTGACGTTGTGGGCTTCTTGTTTCTGGAATCGTTATACCTTGTAAACGCAGGCACCTTAGGATTCGGGTAAATGCTGTTCTGTACGCGATTTTATCGATCTTGTTCTCCCCAAATCCTCACTCAAGTGCGTAACTCCTATTTTGTTTTTTGCAAATTGCCAATCTTACGGCTGTGTCCAAGAGTGCGATAGGCTGATGGGGTGAGCGAGCTGGCGTCCTACAGGCTCTCGACCACCGATTGGGCTGTGCTGGCAGCCTTGTTCGAGCAGCCCTCGCACGGGTTCCGCCTGTCGCTTTTGTTTGCCCCCAGTGGCGAACTGGGGGATATCTGGCGCATCCAGCGCACCCAGGTCTATAGGGCCATAGAACACCTCGAGGCTCGAGGGCTTATCGAGGCTGTCCGGCAGGAAGAAGGCGATGCGGGGCCGCCCCGAACGCTGTATGGCGCTACCTCCAGCGGCCAGGCAGCGGTGCTGTGCTGGCTTTACACCCCCGTAACCCAGCTGCGCTATGGCCGCTCCGACCTGAGGCTGAAAATCGCTTTCCTGATTCGATTGCAGCGCGACCTCGAGCCATTGCTAAAAGCCCAGGCGGGGGTTTTTAGGGCCATACTGGAGGATTTGCAGCAGCAGATTCGGGCGGCAGAGGGTATTCAACTGGTTTCGGCTTTGTGGCGCATGGAGATGGCCAGGGCCAGCCTGGGGTTCATTGAGCGGCTGCTGGCGCAAAACGTGGCCTTGTCCAAGTAGGCACCGACCCATATAGTTACACTGTAACTAATAGGGGAGACTGACGTGATTCGCTTATTGAGCATGGGGTTGTTGCTGATGGGACTGGGCCTGGCCCAAAACGCGGTGCGGGTGGTGGCTGCTGCGGACCTGCAATACGCCCTGAGCGAAATTGCGCAAAATTTCGAGCGGCAGAACCCGGGCCTGCGGGTTGAACTGAGCTTTGGCTCCTCGGGCAAGATTTACACCCAGCTTATGCAGGGTTTGCCAGCGGACATCTATTTTTCTGCTGATGAAACCTTCCCCAACCAGCTCGAGCAGGCAGGACGTATCGTGCCCGGAAGCCTGAAGCTGTATGCCGTAGGCCGCATGGTGATATGGGCTTCCAATA
Organism: Meiothermus cerbereus DSM 11376; assembly: GCF_000620065.1. Lineage (NCBI taxonomy): Bacteria > Thermotogati > Deinococcota > Deinococci > Thermales > Thermaceae > Meiothermus > Meiothermus cerbereus. Next base: position 22,084 of record NZ_JHVI01000021.1, read on the forward strand.
GGTTGGTTGAGCAAGGGCTTGACCCCCGGCGGCTGGGGCCGCGCATACTGCTAGATCCGAAAGTTACCCGGCTGGCCATCGCTAATCCGATACACGCACCGTATGGTCGGGCTGGGGTAACGCTTCTGGAGCGTTTCGGTTTATTGCGCCAGACCCGTCCAGTTAGATGGGAGGAGATGACCGGCGGCATCCCGGCTTATTACGACCTGGCCGCACTACAGCGGGGCAAGGCCGGCTTTGAGTTTGTGTATGGCGAAAACATCTCCCAGACTGCACAACTGGCCCTGACCAGCACCAATATTGGCCTGATTGCGCTCTCCCTGGCCAGGAGTGAGGCCATGCAAAGTTCTGGGGTTTACTGGCTGGCCCCCCTGAGCAGCCACCTGCGCCTGAACCAGACCTACGTCATCTTGCGGGGCCAGGATCGCCCGGCGGTGCGTCGTTTTTATGACTATGTGGCTTCGCCCGAGTCGCACCGTGTGCTTCGCAAGTATGGGTTCTTGCTGCCGGGGGAGAAAGAGTAATGGACGACCCGGCCTTCTGGCAGACCCTGCGCCTGACCCTCGAGGTCAGTCTGGTGACGACCGTAATTCTGCTTATCCTGGGGCTGCCGCTGGGCTGGGTGCTGGCCCACAAGCGCTTTTGGGGCAAGCGGGTGCTGGAGTCCATTGTGCTTTTGCCCCTTACCCTGCCCCCCACGGTACTGGGGTTTTACCTGCTCCTGCTGCTGGGCCAGAATGGTCCAATCGCCCAGACCTTTGGCTTCACCTGGGCCTTTCGCTTCGAGGGGCTGGTGGTGGGTTCGGTGCTGTTTAGCCTGCCATTCGCCCTCAATGGCTACCGGGAGGCCTTTCGCAGCCTGGACTTAGACCTGATACAGACCGCGCGCACCCTGGGGGCGGGCTGGCGGCGGGTCTGGCTCGAGGTGATTCTGCCCATTACCTGGCCGGGCATTTTGTCGGGCTCCATCCTGGCTTTTGCCCACACCCTGGGCGAGTTTGGGGTGGTGCTGATGGTAGGGGGAAGCATTCCCGGTAAAACCCAGCTGGTCAGCATCTACATCTACGACCAGGTACAGGCCCTCCAGTTTGGGCGGGCTGGGGAGGCCGCGGGGCTTTTGCTGGCGGTAAGCTTTGTGCTGGTGTACCTGGTACGCACCCTGGAGGACGTGTGGAGATCGCGTATGCCCTGAAGCACCCGGTAAGGCTAGAGCTAAAGCTGCAGGTGCAGGGTTTTACGGTTTTGCTGGGGGAGAGTGGGGTGGGCAAGACCAGCCTGCTCAAGGCCATTGCGGGCTTGATTCCGGCAAGCGGCCAGCCTTTTTCCGGGCTAAGGGCGGAAAAGCGCCCTGTTGGCTACCTGCCCCAGCACTTTGCCCTGTTTCCGCATCTGCGGGCCTGGCAGAATGTGGCGTTTCCGCTGGCCCATCTACCGGGCCCGGCCCGTAAGCAAAAGGCCCTGGCCTACCTCGAGCTGATGGGCATTGCCGAACTGGCCGAACGCTACCCAAGGCAGATGTCGGGTGGGCAGCAGCAGCGGGTAGCCCTGGCCCGGGCCCTGGCTAAAGAGCCCCAGATTCTACTGCTGGACGAACCCACCAGCGCGCTGGATATGGCGACCCGGGAGGAGGTTTTTGGGGGGGTGCTGGAGCGCCTGAAGTCCCTTGCGCTGCCTACCCTGGCCGCCTCGCACGACCAGTGGCTGGCCCAACGGGCCCACCGGGTGGCGGTGCTGACCCGGCATGGGCTGGTGCAGCAGGGTTCTGCCGAAGAGGTGTTTACCCGACCAAAGCGCCTCGAGGTGGCCCGGCTGGTGGGTTTTCGCAACCTGTGGGGAGGAGTGGTGCTGCGGCTGGAAGGGGGGTGGGTCTGGGTAGAGACCCCGCTGGGGGTGCTTCAGGCGGCCCGCCCCGACTGGGTTCAGGTGGGCCAGAAGGTCTGGCTGGGTATTCGTTCGGAGGAGGTATTTACCCTGGACACACCACAAAACCGCGTACTGGGCAGGGTTTGTCAACTGCGCTGGCAGGGCTTGCGTCTGCGCGGCCAGCTGGTGGTGGGAGAGGTTGCGCTGGACTTCTTGCTGCCCCGCTACAAACAGACCCAGCTGGGGCTGACCGAAGGACAGCAGCTCGAGGTTGCCCTCGAGCCGCGCTTTTTGCACCTGATGCCAGCAAGCTAGGACTGCTTCTGCTCAGGCTTGCTTTCTTCGGGCTTTTTGTCCTCTTCGCTCAAACCTTTGCGAAACTCTTTGGCCGACTGGCCCAGACCTCGAGCCAGCTCCGGTAGCTTGCGTGCGCCAAATAACAAAACCACAATTAGCAGGATGATGAGTAGTTCGGTGGGGCCTAAAGGCATGGTGTTCCTCCTTGCGGCTAGTATACGCCGACTGACCTATGCCCAACTATAAACCCCCTTCGTAACAGAAGTATGAAAACCACCCTTATACCTCGCTGTACCGGTCGCGGTGGATCAGCAAAGCCAGCCCCAGGCCTAAGTAGACCATAATCAGGCTGCTGCCACCTTTAGAGACCAAAGGCAGGGTGAGGCCGGTTACCGGGGCCAGGCCCAGCGTAACCGCAATATTAACCGCAACCTGAAAAGCCAGCATCGAGAGCACCCCCATGATGATCAGGCGATCCTCCAGGCGTACGCACTCTAAGGCCATGCGGCCCAGGCGAAAAAAAAGCAAGGCATAAAGTGCCATCAGCGTGGTTGCACCGACAAAGCCCCACTCTTCGGCCAGCACAGCGTAGATGAAGTCGGTCTGGCGCTCTGGTACGAACCCCAGCTGGGTCTGGGTGCCGGCTCCAAAACCCTTGCCCATCAGGCCCCCAGAGCCAATGGCAATGGTGGATTGAATCTGTTGAAAGCCCTTGCCCTTGGGGTCTTTGGAGAGATCGAACAAAATTTCAACCCGTTCGCGCTGGTACTGGTTCAGGTTGGGCCAAATTACTGTTGGCAGCAGTACCGCAACCGCAACCAGCCCAAAAATGATGTGTCTGGTGGGCATACCCCGCACAAACAACATGCCCAGAAACCCCGCGATAAGCACCAGGGTGCCCCCCAGGTCTGGCTGGATGAAAACCAACCCCAGCACGGGGGCTGCCAGCAAAGCCGGCAAAACATAGTCCAGCGGGCCTTCCAGCGGTCTTGCCGCCAGCACTCGAGCCAGCACCAGGATGAGGCCAATTTTGGCGAGCTCGAGCGGCTGAAAACTAACCGGGCCCAGGTCGAACCAGGCCTTGGCGCCGTTTATCTCGCGGCCTATCAGCAAGACCAGCACCAGCATGGCCAGTGAAGCCAGGTAGAGCGGAAAGCCCCAGGAGAGTACCTGTCGGCGCGTAAACACCTGTATCAACAGGCCCACCGCCAGGGCAATCGGAAGGGCTACCAGCTGCTGTAACCAGACACTATGGCTTGGCGCCGCACTGTAAAGTGTAACCAGCCCAATAAAGCTAATAAGCAATACCAAGCCTATCAGTACCCAGTCATAAGCAAAAACCGGAACCCTGCGCAGCGTCACCCCAACAGTCTATAAAGGCAGGGTGAGATTTGTCATATGAACCCCACCTGAAGGTTTCTGTTTGGGCAGGTCAAAGCCGACCGGATGCAAGGGCAACTCCCAGCAAAACGAGCGAATCAAATCAGAAAATGTGTGATTACAAAGGTACTGCGAACCCCCCTGAATATGGCAATGGTGCTAAACTTTTGTTGGGTAGTTCGTCACCAAGGCTGGCGAACCACCCCGATCGGCGGGAGATACTTGTTCCCGAACGCTATCAGGGGTGTGCTCCAGGATTCAAAAGATAGCCCTGAGCCGATTATCTGTTTGAATCCGCAACAAAAGGAGGTTAGAAGGCTATGGACGAGATCATCACCATTGGTTCGGCTGTGGTTATTTTGCTGCTGGTTATCATGTTTGTCTTTTTTGTAAAGGATAAGGGCCTGCCCAACAAGGATCACTAAGTACCGGGCAGATTTGCTGGCCCCAGCACCCAGCCGGAGGTATGTCTGGGTGCTGGGTGTTTGATGTTCAGGTGCTATAAACGGTCGATTTCCCCTTACCCGCCAAACCCACAAACATCCTACGGTTTTACGTTGCTGGGCCAAAATGACGTAATATATCGTCAGGAGGCAGTTATGCGTGAGGTGTTGGTTGTCTCGGCCGTGCGCACCCCGATTGGGCGGTTTGGTGGTGCGCTTAAGGATTTTTCGCCGGTTGACCTGGGGGCGCATGTGATGAAAGCGGCCCTCGAGCAAGCAGGCTTGAACGGAGCCGACCTAGACCTGTTTGTGTTTGGGCAGGTGTTGCGGGCCGGGCACGGCCAGCTGCCGCCGCGGCAGGCTGCTTTCAAGGCGGGCATCCCCAACACCGTCGACGGCTACGCGGTGGATATGGTGTGCGCTTCGGGCATGCAGGCTGTGGCCAACGGGGCGCTGGCCATCAAAAATGGCGATGCAGAGGTGGTGCTGGCTGGTGGCATGGAATCCATGACCCAGACTGGGTTTTACCTCTCGAGCCGGGCCCGCTGGGGCTACAAGTACCTGGCGGGTGCGCCCGAGCAGCTGCAAGATATTTTGCAGCGGGACGGGCTATCCGACCCCTTCACCGGGGAGGCCATGGGCGACCAAACCGAACGCCTGGCCGCCGAATTCGGCGTTACCCGGGCCGAGCTCGACGAGGTGGCCTGCGAGTCGCATCAGCGGGCTGCCAGGGCCCAGGAAGCCTGCTACTTTAGCAGGGAGATTGTGCCCCTCGAGCTCAGGACCCGCAAGGGGCTCGATAAGATTGAAAAAGACGAAGGCGTAAGGCCCGATACCACCCTCGAATCGCTGGCAGCCTTGCGCCCGGCCTTCAAGAAAGACGGGGTGCTGACCGCAGGCAATGCCTCGCAGATATCCGACGGGGCCTCGGCGCTGATTTTGGCCAGCCCCGAAGCAGTGCAAAAGTACGGCTTGAAACCTATTGCGCGCATTCTGGGCAACAGCTGGGCCGCGGGTGAGCCCTGGCGTTTCCCCGAGGCGCCGGTTCCTGCGGTGAAGAAGCTTCTAGAAAAGCTCCGTCTTGGCGTGGGCGACTTCCAGCTATTTGAAAATAACGAGGCCTTTGCCCTCAACAATCTGTTGTTCAACCGCCTGTTGGGCGTGCCCATGGATCGCCTGAATGTGCACGGAGGGGCCATTGCGCTGGGTCATCCCATTGGGGCCTCCGGTGCCCGCATCCTGACCACCCTGATTCATGCCCTGCACATCCGCGGCAAGGAGCGGGGTCTGGCTGCGATCTGCCACGGAACCGGTGGCTCTACTGCAATGGCGCTGGAAGCCATCGGCTAGGCCAGTTATCCCAGACTGGGTTAGCTCGTCACCCTTCGGTGGCGAACTAACCCGACCGAAGTTATCTGCATAGCGGAGGGCGGCACCGCTCCTTGGGAGGGATGCGCACTGCGTTGACAAGCTCAGCAACCTGGCTAACCTGGTATATACGCATGTTTTCGAGGTTCCCAGCGGCAAAAAATAGGCCTTGGACGGCACCTGTTTTAATCGGCTTCGTGCCTCTCTCTGAAGACCGCGTTAGTGAGCCCAGGTGGGAACTAGATCCTCGAGGTTTACCTCCTCGATGCTCCAGCTCACATCGGTTACCGTGTATTCGGCCTGGGCCGCAATAAAGTCGGCGGCTTGGCGCAGTACCGTTTCGACCCAGACCCCGTCGTAGCCGATTAGGCTAAAACCCACCACTTCCCAGCCGTGGTCGTCCTGCCCGGCCAGCCGCGCTGCCGAAACGGGAAAGCGCGAACGCAGGCGCTCGATGGTGGGCTTGATTAGCGCCCGCTTTTCCTTGAGGCTTTTCACCCAGGGCATTTCCAGGCGCGCGGTGTAGATGCCCAGGTAGGCTTTCATACCCTAGATTGTGCCACAAACCCGGACACGACCCCCAGCATGGGGTCAGGGTTAGGAGCTGGGGCCGATATCGAGCCGCTCTGCACCGCTATACACATTGAAGCTGTCTCGCAGAAAACCAATCAGGGTTAGGTTAAATTCCCTGGCCAGCTCCACCGCCAGGCTGCTGGGGGCGGAAATAGCGCACAGCAGGGGAATGCTGGCAGCAAGGGCTTTTTGCACCAGCTCGTAGCTGGCTCGTCCGCTTACCAGCACCATGTGTTCACAAAGGGGGAGCTGGTATTCCAGCAAGGCCCAGCCCAGAAGCTTATCCAGGGCATTGTGGCGGCCCACGTCTTCGCGCAGGGCCAGGAGGTTGCCGTATCGGTCGAACAGGGCGGCTGCGTGCAGGCCCCCGGTTTGGGCAAAGAGGGGCTGGTGGGCCCGGAGCTGTGAGGGCAGTTTGGCGATGACTTCGCTCGAGACCGTCCAGCCTGCTTCCAGCGGGGCATACCGCCGCTGGAGGTTCTCCAGCCCGGCCTTCCCGCAGACCCCACAGGCCGATGTGGTGTAAAAATGGCGCTCCAGTGGGGCCAGGTCGGGTAGCCTGGCTGCCTTCAACTCCACGTTCACGATGTTGTACTGCTGGGGCTCGCCGGGGTCGGTGCAGTAGGCAATGCGCGCGATGTCTTCCCGCCCTGCAATTACCCCTTCGGCCAGCAAAAACCCCGCGGCCAGCTCAAAGTCGTGGCCGGGGGTACGCATGGTTACAGCCAGGGTTTTAGCTCCCTCAGACACCTTTTTGCTCACCTGACCTGAGCTTGCAAGCAAGCGTATCTCCAACGGTTCTTCGCTGGCGAGCAGGTCGGACTTAACCAAAGCCCGCCCGTATTCAATCCGCAATAGCTGGGTTCGGATGCGGGCTTTGGGACGGTGGTTGGGTGTGGATATAAACATACACCTCTTTGTAAGCGGGAATTTTGGCCTGGCTCGAGCGCAGCGTGGGGTCTACCAGCACATTGCCCTCAGGCCAGTGTACCTGGATGCTGCCGGGCCGAAGCTCGGCCGCAAAGACCCGGCCCGCCAGGGTGCCAGAGGGGTTTTGTAGCCAGACCTGCTGACCCGGTTGCAGGCCCAGCTTTTGCAGGTCGCTGGGGTTCATCAAGACCGCATCGCGGGGAGCGCCGTTGATGGGATCGGTGTGCTCATGCACCATGCTATTGAACTGCTTGCCGCGCCGGGTAACCAGGCGGTAAGCCCCTGCGGGAAGGCTGCTTTCGGGCAGCACCACGGGCAGGAACCGTGCCCGCCCGCTGGGGGTAGGGCAGATCCCCCCAGGGCACAGCTGCGGCCCCCCGTACTGGAAGCTGTCGCCTTTGTTTCGCAGGTGCTGGATGCCGTCGTAAAGTGGAACCACCCGGGCAATCTCGGCCCGCACGGCGGCGGTATCCGCAAAGCGCACCTTTTCGGCCAGCTCGGGACTGCACATCCGGGCGACCACATCCTGGAAGGCCTGCCCTTCCCAGCGGGCTTCGGCAATGCGAGGGCCGGGGATTTCGGGGCTAAAGATAACCCGACGCTCGGTGCTGGTCTCGGTACACCCGCCTGGTATTTCGTAGCGGGTGGTGGCAGGCAGCAGAATAACCTCTTCGGCAGGCTCTACCAGCATCTGCGAAGACAGCACAATGTCCTGGTGAATACGCAGTGGCACCTGGGCCAGGTGGGCTTCGGCCAGGGCCGGGCTGGGCAGGGTTTCGAGGAAATTGCCCCCCACGCTCCACAAGACCTCGAGGCCCCCCTCGAGCATTTCCGTGACCGTCAGGCCCGGCTGGCTTGGTACCGGAAAACCCCACAGCTTCTCCAACGCAGCTGCATTTTCGGCGTTGATGGGCAGGCCGCCGGGAAACACCGAGGCATAGGCTCCCATCTCGGCCCCGCCCTGTACGCCCGAGTGGCCGCGGATGGGCATCAGGCCACAGCCCTCGCGCCCCAGGTAGCCCCGCGCCAGGCCCAGGTTGATGATGTTCTGCACGGTGTCCTCGCCCGAGCGATGCTGGGTAATGCCCATGCTCCAGACCAGCACTGCTTTCTCGGCCTTGTAAAGCAGCAGAGCAAACTCGAGCATCTCGGCTTTGCTCAGCCCGGAAAGCTGCTCGAGCCTCTCCCACGAGGTTCCAACCACCTGGGCTCTGACCTGCTCAAAACCTTCGGTGTGCTCGGCAATGAAGCTGTGGTGCAGCCAGCCCTGTTCAATCAGATGTTTGAGCACTCCGGCAATAAAAGCACTGTCGCCCCCCGGCTGAACCAGAAAGAAGCGGTCGGTAATTTTGCTGCCAAAAAGCGCACTCTCTGGGTCGGAGGGAATCCAGTAGTGCTGCATGGCCGGTTCCTGGTAGGGGTTTACACAAACCACCTGGGTTCCGGCTTTTTTGGCGTAGTAGAGGTACTTCATCATGACCGGCTGGTTAACCGCCGGATTCGAGCCAAAAAACACCACCAGGTCGGTGCCAATCAGGTCGCGGTAGCTGATTGTGGTAGCGGCCACGCCCAGGGCAGCTTTAAGTGCAACCGTGCTGGGGCTATGGCAGATGCGCGCGGCGTTGTCGATGTTGTTGCTGCCCAGCGCTCGCACCGCTTTCTGGGCCACGTAGTAGGTTTCGTTGGGGGTGCCGCGGCTGGTCAGGTAGAAACCCATCTTTTCGGGAGATGTTTTACAAAGCTTCCAGGCGATGCGGTCGAGGGCCTCGTCCCAGCTAATCCGGGTGAACCCCGCCTCCCCCCGACGGCGGCGCATGGGGTAGGGGAGGCGGCCCAGCGCCCGCAGTTCAGCAGAGCTTTTTGCACGAAGCTGCGCTACATCCTTCAGACTGGAGGCCTCGAGCGGCCCCATGGTGTTGAGCCGCAGCAGCCGCAGGCGGATGTTGCAGAGATGGATACCCTCGATGGTCCAGTCTTTTAGCCCACTGGTGCCCAGGGCGCAGCCATCGCAGACCCCATCGCGCAGGATACGCCAGGCGTACTCGAGGTTATCGGCGTTCTCAAAAACCGCCCGGAAGACCTCGAGGAAATTGTTGGGTTTCTGCATCCCCAGCCCAAAAGGCCGCAGGCTGACCCAAGTTTCGGGGCTCCACCCTTTCTTGACTGGCTTGAGTGCCACTTCATGCCTCCAGCGAATGCCTTCATTTTAAGCCCCAATCTGGAAAACGATGTGTGATACCAGATTCGGTTAGTTCGTCACCGAACGGTGACGAACTAACCCGACCGAAGGGAGTGCTCTAGGATTCAAAAAGATAGCCTCTTAGCGCTTTTTGTTTGAAGATTATCTTTTTGAATCCGGTATGAGGGGGGCTCTGGCTTATCGCACTCTGTACAGACGTGGTCTCCCATCCGGGAGGCCGCTTTGCTGTGCAGGACAAAGCAATCAAGTTGTGGGCAGCTCAATATTGGTGAAAAGCGCTCTACCTGGCAGATCTGCCTCAAATTTCAGCCAGTTGCCTTGCCAGTCGAAGTATTCAAGCGCCCCCAGCCGTTTCTTGTAGTCGTACTCGGAGGGTTCCTGGTAGGCATAGCCAGGGTAGTAGTAGGCCTTTCCCCAGGATCGCGAAAGCTCAATCGAGTGAACAATCATCAGAATGCCCAGACTGCGCTTTGTGTAGGCGGGGTCGAAACACTGGTAAACGCTGGAAGTGGCCTGCTCGCCCTCGTCCAGATAACTGATGCCCACCAGGCGATTCTGGTGGTACAGGGTCAGGCTGTGGCAGCGGCAGGGGATGTCGGCCGGACGACGCGAGATAAAACTGTAGATGCTCTCGGGTACGTTGTGGGTAAAGCGGGTTCTGTGCCTGGCGAACAAGGCCTCAACCTCACTGTTTACGAAGGCAGGTTGTAGTTTCAACTGCAAGTCCTGATTCCTGTTGCGCGCTCGACGCTGGCTACGGCTTGGGGTATGGTCGGCCAGCCGCACCCTAAGGGGCAGCACATGATTGTTTCCAAGACGGCTATAGCGAAAGAAATACACTCCAAAATGACGCCAGCCTTCTGCCCAGAGCGCGTCCGTCTGGGCGGGGTCAGTCGCCGTGGCCAAAAAATACTCATTAACCTGGGGCCGCATGCTTCCAACAGCATACGCAATCCACATGCCCACCTCGCAAAAGTTTCTGGCAGGCTTCTATAGCGGTTTGGCTGAAATTGGCCAGGTACGCATAGACTCATTCCGCGGGTTTTGCCAATCTACCCTGGCGCAACTTAAACCGACTTCAGATGGGCATGAAACAACGGGTCGAAGATGTCGGGTTTTTCCATGTGGGGGGAGTGGCCGGTATCCGGGACTACCTCTTCGTGGAACCAGCCACCGTTGGCTGCGTACAGCTCGAGCACATAACGGGTCTGGCCCACCATTGGCTGTGGGGGGTGTACGTCATCGCCAGGCCAGCCAGGAACCACGCCCAGCTTGCCTAGGGTGCCCATGTTGAACAGGCTCATATCCCCCACAATCTGATCGTCAGAGCCGCGCACCCAGAGGATGGGGGGTTTGGCTGTTGCCGATAGCATCTTTTGAACTGTATCACCCACATACTTGGGCGAGATGGCGTTGGCCGGGCCCCACTTTCCTGGCGCCACGCCCGGCCAGTGGGGCGAAGGTACAGCGTCGCCAGGGTACCGATCCGGCCCAATCTTTTCGGAGAGAACCCCCGAAAGCAGGGCCTCCTCGCGGGGGTGACGAAAGGGCGGCTTCCAGTAGAAGCTGTTCATAACGACGCGGGGGGAGGCCTGGAATTCGCTGCCCCGGTAGCCCTCGGCGATAAGCCGTGCGAACTCGGGGTTGACGATGCCAGCACCCGAGCCAGCAAAGTCGGGGGCGCAGGGGGTTCCCTGGAGATCCTTGGTGCCGCCAAACCCAAACGGGGAACCCGGCGCAATTACGGTAGCGGTGTAAATGCGATGGGGTGCGGTAGCCAGCAAGGCCCAGACCACGCTTCCCCCCAGCGAGTGCCCCGCTACATGAAAGCGGGCATAGCCCAGGGTGTCCATCAGGCCCAGCAGGTCGTCCACCCAGTCCATGCAGCCACGGCTGGCATCAATCGGCTTGTCTTCGGTATCGCCGTAGCCGCGCAGGTCGGGGGCAATGGCGCGGTAGCCTGCGGGTAGGGCCAGCATGGTCTCTTCCCAAAAGGTATTGCTGCTGGCGTTGCCATGAAGCAGCAGCACCGGTACCCCATCGGAGGGGCCTCGTAGCAGCAGGTGCATGCGGAGGCGAGGGGTCTCGATCACTGTGGAAAAAATGCCCGGCAAGGTAGGGATGGAACCCATAGCTCACTCCTTCAGACTCGAGGTAAATCATGCTACTGAAATTTTGTTACAAACTTGTTACTCATAGGCCGGGCGCAACAATCAGCTTTGCCCAAACTGGGTATCCTTTAGCCTATGTGGGATCTAGTGATTGTAGGTGCAGGGCCAGTGGGGCTGGCGGCTGCAATCGAGGCCAGGCGAGCTGGCCTCAATGCGGTGGTTCTGGAGAAGGGCACCATCGTTCACACCCTGTACCGCTGGCCTAAAGAAACGGTTTTTTTCAGCGAAGCCAAAAACATCGAGATTGGGGGGCATCCCTTTCCCTCGCTCTTTGCCAAGCCTACCCGGCGCGAGGCTTTGCAATACTACCGTCGGGTAGCTGAGAACGAAGCGCTGAATATTCGAACCTATACCGAGGTAACCGGCATCTACCCCGAGCTGGCCCACTTCAGGGTGGGCTACCGCGACCGCGATGGTGAAGGCGAGCTTGAAAGCCGTTTTGTGCTGGTAGCCACCGGCTACTACGACAACCCCAACCGCTTAGGTGTACCCGGGGAAAATCTGCCCCACGTGCGCTACGGCATAGACGAAACCCTGCCCTACTGGAACCAGAGGGTAACGGTGGTGGGGGGCTCCAACAGTGCGATAGAAGCGGCCCTCGAGCTCTACCGTGCGGGGGCTGGGGTTACGGTTGTCCATAAGGGGGCCGAAATTCGGCCCAGGGTCAAGTACTGGCTCAAGCCCGATTTTGAGAACCGGGTCAAAGAGGGCGCCATACGGCTTTTGCTGAACGCGCAGGTGGTGGAGATTACCCCGCGAGAGGTAGTGGTTCAGCAGGTTGCGGAAGAAAAGGCCGTACACCACCTCGCCAGCGATTTTGTGCTGATTCACATTGGCTACAAAGCGGCAGACGGGCTTCTAAGGGCGGCCAGGGTGGCTTACCGCGGCGATGCGCCGGTGCTGTCCGACACCTACGAGACCAGCATCAAGGGCCTTTTTGTGGCGGGCAGTGCCGGGCATGGCTCCGATACCCGCACGGTGTTTATCGAAAACGGGCGGGAGCACGCCAGAAGAGCCGTGCTGGAGATGGCTGTTCGTATGCAAAAGCGCCTTACCTAGAGCGGTCTTCGGAGAGAGGGGACATAGGCCAAGCCTTGACACGGTATACCAAACACCCGTAAACTCTTGCACAAGATGCTTCTGCCCAGCAGCCTAATCCTAGTCGTAGTAGGCCTAATTACCAGGCCTACGGGGGATTTGGTGTAGCGAAGAGCCTATAAGCGCATCCTAAAGCCCCCCGAAGCACCGGGGGGCGATTTTTTGAGGAGAGAGCTATGAACGGAGCCGCCGCCATCCTGAAAGCCCTGGAGATGCAGGGAGTGGATACCATTTTTGGGCATCCGGGGGGCACCATCATGCCCACCTACGATGCGCTCTACGACTCGCCTATACGGCACATCCTGGTGCGACACGAGCAGGCCGGTGTGCATGCTGCTACGGCCTATGCGCGGGCTTCGGGTCGGGTGGGGGTGTGTATGGCGACCTCGGGGCCGGGGGCACTGAACCTGGTCACGGGGCTGCAGGATGCCCTCATGGATTCCACCCCGGTGGTGGCTATCACGGGTAATGTGCCCCAGCACCTCATCGGCACCGATGCCTTTCAGGAAGCCGACGTGGTCGGCATCACCCAGCCGGTGACCAAACACAACTTTCAGGTGCGCAAGGTCAACGATATTCCGCGGGTAATTGCCGAGGCCTTTTACATCGCCTCCACCGGTCGGCCTGGCCCGGTGCTGATAGACTTTCCCAAGGACGTGCAGCAAGCCGAGTTTACCGGTAGCTTCGATGTGGAGATAGACTTGCCGGGTTACAAGCCAACCTACAAGGGCCATCCCCGCCAGATAGAGCGGGCCCTCGAGGCCCTGCAAAAAGCCGAAAAACCCATTCTGATGGTGGGCGGTGGGGCCTTGAATGCGGCCCCGGAAATCATGGCCCTGGCTGAGAAGACGGGCCTTCCGGTGATTCCAACCCTGATGGGCCTGGGGGTCTTCCCCGGAACCCACCCGCAGTTTCTTGGCATGCCGGGGATGCATGGTTCGGTAGCGGCCAACCGCGCCATCCATAATGCCGATACCATCCTGGCAATTGGGTTGCGCTTCGACGACCGAGTAACTGGCAAGGTTTCGCGCTTTGCCCCCAATGCCCACACCATCATCCACGTGGACATTGACCCCGCCGAGATTGGCAAGCTGGTCAAGACCACTGTTCCGGTGGTGGGCGACGCCAAATGGGTGGCGGCAGAGCTGGTCAAGGGCGCAAAAAAGCTCAACCTAAGCAAGTGGTGGGTGCAGCTCGAGGACTGGAAGACCAAGCACCCCTTCGCCTGGAGGCCCAAGCCCCACCTGCAAAGCCAGGAGGTCATCCAGGCCTTCTGGGAGGCTACCCAGGGCAAGGCCGTGGTGACCTCGGGGGTAGGGCAGCACCAGATGTTTGCAGCCCAGTTCTACAAGTTCGACGCGCCGCGCTCCTGGATCAACTCCGGGGGCCTGGGCACCATGGGGGTGGGGTTGCCTTTCGCCATCGGGGCGGCCCTGGCCCGACCGGGCGAGCTGGTGATCGACTTCGATGGCGATGGCAGCTTCCAGATGACCCTGCAAGAGCTAGCCACCCTCAAAAAACACAACCTGAATGTCAAGATTGTAATTCTGAACAACGGCTTTTTGGGCATGGTGCGCCAGTGGCAAGACCTTTTCCACGCCAAGCGCTACAGTGAGGTCTACCTGGCCGACTCCAATCCCGACTTCGCCAAGCTGGCCGATGCCTATGGCATCAAAGGCATTACCCTGACCGACAAGGCCAAACTGCACGATACCGTCAAAGAAGTGCTGGCGCACCCCGGCCCGGTGCTGCTGGAAGCCCGGGTTTACCATGAAGAAGGCGTCTTCCCCATGATTCCAGCAGGTGGGGCGGCGGAAGACATGATCATCGAGAACCCGCGGGAGACAGTGGCGGGTGATTGAGTAGGCCAGTATAGCCGGTAGCTGTTCCGCGTTTGGCTATCCGCAGAAATCGGAGATTTCTCATGAGACACTTGGTTTCGGTGCTGGTTCAAGACAACCCGGGCGTCCTGCAACGTATTGCGGGCCTGATTGCAAGGCGGGGCTTCAATATCGAGTCGCTGGCGGTGGGGCGCACCCACCAATCGGGCCTCTCCCGCATCTCGCTGGTGGTTTCGGGGGACGATGCGGTGCTGGAGCAGGTAGAAAAACAGCTCAACCGACTGATTGAGGTCATTAAGGTAACGGATCACGCTGAGCCCCACGTGGAGCGCGAGCTGGCCCTGGTCAAGGTGGGTATTGCCGGGATGGAGGAACGGCTCGAGGTCAAGGATATCGCCGAGGCCTTCAGGGCCCGTATTGTAGACGTGGCCAAAAAGTCCATCATCTTCGAGCTTACCGGCGACTCCACTAAGGTAAACAACTTTGTCGAGGCCATGCGGCCTTATGGACTGCTCGAGGTCATGCGTACCGGCGCGGTGGGCATGTCCCGCGGCGAGCAGGTGCTCAAGGTACGCGAGAAAAAAGCCGTCTAGGATGGGCCAATGCCCATCTTTTGTTTTTCGTGAAGATGTTGAAGGGCTGTCCTTCGACCTTCGATGAGGAGAAAAGAATGAAGATTTATTACGACTCAGATGCAGACCTCGGCTTTATCAAGGACAAGACGGTGGCTATTCTGGGCTTTGGCTCGCAGGGCCATGCCCACGCCCTCAACCTGCGCGACTCCGGCATCAAGGTGGTGGTGGGGCTGCGGCCCGGTAGCCGCAACGGGGAGAAGGCCCGTAAAGCGGGGCTCGAGGTACTGCCGGTGGGGGAGGCGGTGCGCAAGGCGGATGTGGTGATGATTCTGCTCCCCGACGAAACCCAGGGCGCGGTCTACAAGGCCGAGGTGGAGCCCAACCTGAAGGAAGGGGCCGCCATTGCCTTCGCCCACGGTTTCAACATCCACTTTGGCCAGATTAAGCCCCGCCGTGACCTGGACGTCTGGATGGTGGCCCCCAAAGGCCCCGGCCACCTGGTGCGCTCGGAGTACGAGAAGGGCTCGGGGGTGCCCTCGCTGGTGGCGGTCTATCAGGACGCCTCCGGCTCAGCCTTCCCCACCGCGCTGGCCTACGCCAAGGCCAACGGCGGCACCCGTGCCGGCACCATCGCCACCACCTTCAAAGACGAGACCGAGACCGACCTGTTTGGTGAGCAGACCGTGCTGTGTGGCGGCCTGACCCAGCTCATTGCCGCGGGATTCGAGACCCTGGTGGAGGCCGGTTATCCCCCCGAGATGGCCTACTTTGAGTGTCTGCATGAAGTAAAACTGATTGTAGACCTGATTTACGAATCGGGTTTTGCCGGGATGCGCTACAGCATCTCCAACACGGCGGAGTACGGCGACTATACCCGCGGCCCTATGGTCATCAACCGCGAAGAAACCAAGGCCCGCATGCGCGAGGTGCTGCGCCAGATTCAGCAGGGCGAGTTTGCCCGCGAGTGGATGCTCGAGAACGTGGTGGGCCAGCCTACCCTGAACGCCAACCGCAACTACTGGAAAGACCACCCCATCGAGCAGGTAGGCCCCAAGCTCAGGGCCATGATGCCTTTCCTCAAGTCCAGGTTTTCCAAGGAAGAGGTTGGTAGCTAGCAGTCATAGCTGATAGCCGAAATCAGCAGAACTGGAGATTTTATGCGGCACATCCGAATTTTCGATACCACCCTGCGGGACGGCGAGCAAAGCCCCGGTGTAGCCCTTTCGCTCCAGCAGAAGCTGGAAATTGCCCATGGGCTGGCCCGGCTGAATGTAGATATCATCGAGGCAGGCTTTCCGGTGAATGGGGCTAGCGAGTTCGAGTGTGTCTCGCGCATCGCAGCCGAGGTTAAGGGGCCGGTCATCTGCGGGCTGGCCCGCACCCACAAGCTTGATATCGAACGGGCCGCAGCGGCCCTCGAGAAAGCCGAAAAGAAGCGTATTCACGTCTTTACCAGCGCCTCCAAGGTGCACCTGGAATACATGCTGCGCAAGACCCCAGAGGAGATTTTGGAAATTTCCGATGCGATGGTGCGCTACGCCCGGCAGTTCACCGACGATGTGGAGTTTAGCGCCCAGGATGTGATGCGGGCCGACTTCGACTTCGTCATGAAGCTCTACGAGACCGCCATCAACGCAGGGGCTACCACCATCAACATCCCCGATACCACCGGCTACGGCACCCCGCAGGAGTACGGGGCGCTGATCGGGCGCATCTACAAAGAAGTGGTGCGGGGGCGGGATGTGCATATCTCGGCCCACTGCCACGATGATTTGGGCATGGCCACGGCCAATAGTCTGGCCGCGGTGGAGAACGGGGCGACCCAGATCGAGTGCACCATCAACGGCATCGGTGAGCGGGCGGGCAACACCGCCTTGGAAGAGGTGGTGATGGCCCTGTATGTGCGCCGCGACCACTACAAGGCCCATACCCGCATCAACACCCGCGAGCTGTACCGCATGAGCCGGATGGTAGAGCGCTACACCGGCATGGTGGTGCAGCCCAACAAGGCCATTGTGGGCGATAACGCCTTTGCCCACGAGTCGGGTATCCACCAGGACGGGGTCATCAAGAACAAAGAGACCTACGAGATCATGAATGCCGAGCTGGTAGGCCGCCAGGCCGCAGTGCTGGTGCTGGGCAAGCACTCTGGACGGGCTGCGGTCAAGAAGGCCCTGGCCGACCTGGGTTATAAGCTGGACGATGCCCAGATTGGCACCATTTTTGCCCGCTTCCGCGAGATCGTCGAGCGCAAGGGGCCCATCGAGACCGAGGAACTGCGGGCCCTGGTGGAGAGCGAGTCGGTTTCGACCCCCCACCTGTTCAACCTCGAGAAGCTGCAATTCTTCTCCGGCTACGGGATGCTCCCCACCGCCACCGTGAGCCTCGAGACCCCCAAGGGCGTGGTGACCACCACCGCCATTGGCGATGGCCCGGTAGATGCGGTCTACAAAGCTCTTTCTGAAGCGATTGGCCTGAAACCCGAACTTGACCTGTACCGGGTGGAGTCGGTTACGGGCAGCACGGAAGCCCTGGGTGAGGTTACGGTAAGGCTCAAGCTGGGTGAGGTGATGGCTACTGGGCACGGCATCTCACCCGACATCATCGAGGCCTCGGCCCGGGCCTATCTGGATGCGGCCAACAAGCTCGCCGCCGGACAGGCCGCGCGGCATCCCAGGTCGCTGGAAGAGGTGCAGCGTTCGGGCCTGGGGAAATAAGCATGATCGAAATCCTCGACACCACCCTCCGCGACGGCACCCAGGGCGAGGCCGTCAACCTGTCGTCGGACGATAAGATCGCCATCGCACGCCGCCTGGCGGCTTTTGGGATTCCCCTCATCGAGGGGGGCTGGCCGGGCAGCAACCCCAAGGATGCCGAGTTTTTCGCCCGCATGAAGGGGGTAGATCTGGGGAAAAGCCAGCTCTGCGCCTTTGGCTCCACCCGGCGTAAGGGGGTGCGGCCCGAGGACGATCCCTCGGTGCAGGCCATGCTGGAAGCGGCCACCCCGGTGGTCACGGTGGTAGCCAAGAGCTGGGACTTTCACGTGACCCAGGCGCTCGAGGTCTCTTTGGAAGAAAACCTTCGCATGATTGAGGAGACCTACCGCTACCTGGTGGGTCAGGGTCGGCGGGTGATCCACGATGCCGAGCACTTTTTTGATGGCTTCAAGGCCAACCGGGGCTACGCTATGGCGACCCTCGAGGCCGCCGCGCGGGGCGGGGCCGATACCCTGTGCCTGTGCGATACCAATGGGGGGAGTTTGCCAGAAGAGGTCTTCGAGATCACCAGGGCTGTGCGCGAGGCCTTTCCGGGCCTCACCATCGGCATTCACCCCCACAACGACGCCGAGCTGGCGGTAGCCAACGCCCTGGCAGCGGTGCGGGCCGGGGCCACTCACGTGCAGGGCACCATCAACGGCTACGGTGAGCGCTGCGGCAACCTGAACCTGACCAGCGCCATCCCCAACCTGATGCTAAAGTACGGCCTACCGCTCAAGGGACTCACCCCCGAAAGACTGGCCGAGCTGCGCGAAGTTTCGCACTTTGTGGACGAGCGGGCCAACCTGGCCCCCAACCTGCGCGCGCCCTACGTGGGGGATGCGGCCTTTGCCCACAAAGGGGGCATTCATGTCTCGGCGGTGCTCAAAGACCCCCGCACCTACGAGCACGTGCCGCCCGAGGCGGTGGGCAACAGCCGAAGGGTGCTGGTTTCCGACCTTTCGGGCCGAAGCAACCTGCTGGCCAAGCTGGCTGAGTCCGGGGTTAATGTGCCCAAGGAGATAGCCGGGGCTTTGCTGGAGGAGGTCAAGCAGCTCGAGCACGCCGGCTATTCGTTTGAAGGGGCCGAGGCCAGCTTCTACCTGCTGGCCCACAAGCTGCGGGGCGGGCAGATGCCCTTCACCGTGGAAGGCTTTACGGTGTTTGTGCACGTCAACGATGCCAACCCCGAGACCCCCACCTGGGCCGAGGCCACGGTGCGGGTCAGGGTGGGCGAAACCCTACAGCACACCGCAGGCGAAAGCCAACACGGGCCGGTTTCAGCACTGGACAAGGCCTTTCGCAAGGCCATCGAGTCGTTTTATCCCGAGATTGCCGAAATCGAGCTTTGCGACTACAAGGTGCGCATCCTCTCGGGCCAGGAAGCCGGTACCGCCTCCGGGGTCCGGGTCATGATTGAGATGCACCGCGCGGGGGAGCGCTGGAGCACCGTGGGAGCCAGTAAAAACAACCTGGAAGCCTCCCTCAAAGCCCTGACCGATGGCTACGCTTACGCCCTGGTGAGAAGCCAGGAAGTACCGCAAAGTGTGGACCCGCGGGCGGATTTACCTCAGCGCTAGCCCTTGAGGCTCTGGGTCTGTCTAGGTTTGATCGTAGGTCGAGAGCGCTTTTTCCTCCGCGGGGATGCGGACGGTCAGCAACAACCAAGCGTTGAGCAGTGTGGCTGCCAGGGCGGTGATCCAGGCGTTGAAAATGAGCGGCAAGGACAGCAGCTCCAGCGCAACTGCCAGGTAGTTGGGGTGGCGCAGGTAACGGTAGGGCCCACCGGCGATCTTTTTTGCGCCAGGCACGATGATGATGCGGGTATTCCAGTACCTGCCCAGGCTTTGAATAGCCCAGTAGCGCAGACCCTGAGCCAGCACGAACACGGCCAGCCAGAGCCACCAGATGGGGGAGAGCTGCTGGCGTGCCAGGCCCTCGAGCAGCCATCCAAGCATCCAGCCAAGGTGCAGCAGAAAAAAAACCGGGTAATGTTCGCGTCCGTACTCCCTGGCCCCCTGGGATAGGGCCCAACGCAGGTTGGCCTGGGCCAGCCGCAGCTCTAGAATTCGCTGTACCACAACAAAGGCCAGTGCCAGCCAGAGGGCTACCACTCCAAGACCACCCCTTCTGCCGCAAAGCCAGGCCCCAGGGCCAGCAATACCCCTTTGCTTCCTGCGGGGGGGCGCTCGAGCTGGTACATCTGCCGGGCCAGCACAAAAAGCACCGTGGGGCTCGACATATTGCCAAACTTTTTGAGCACGCAGAAGGAGGCCTCGAGGCTCTTCTCGTCCACCGCCATGCCGCTTCGGTAGGCCTCGAGCACCTTGACCCCGCCAGGGTGGAGCGTCCAGGTCTGGATGTCCCCTGCCGATAAGCCATGGCCAGCCAGGCCGTCCCGGATGAGGTTGCCTAGCTCACCTTGTACCAGGGCGGGTATGCTCTGGGCAAAACGCACCTGCAGGCCCTCGGGGCTTACGTCCCAGCCCATTACGTCGTAGCTGTTGGGCAGCAAGCGGCTGAAGCCACTCAGAATAGCTGGGCCGATGGGGGAGTCTAGGGAGGCGGGATGCCCCAGTACCACTGCGGCGGCCCCATCGGCAAACAAACTGGTGGCCACCAGGTTGCTTTTGCTCAGGTCGCCCCGGACAAAAGTAAGGCTGCAAAGCTCGACAGCTACCAGCAGCACATACTGGCCAGAACCTTGCCCGGCCAGCTCGGCGGCCCGGGCCAGCCCCGCCGCACCGCCTGCACAGCCCAGCCCCCACAGGGGCAGGCGCACCACCGAAAGGGGCAGACCCAGGCGTTGGGCCAGGTAGGCCTCGAGGCTCGGGGTGGCGATGCCGGTGGTGGTGACCAGAACCACGGCTCCTATCTGCCGGGGCTCGAGGCCCGCCAGCGCAAGGGCTTCTCGGCTGGCTTTTTCGCTCAGGACCAGGGCGCTTTCGAACCAAAGCTGGTTTTTTTCACTGAAGCCATGCGGCTGTGCGAACCACTCGAGCGGGGCGGCCAGGTAGCGCGACTCGATGCCGGTGTTTTCAAAGACGCTCAGCAGTCGCTTTAGGCCCTCTAGGCGCTCAAATAAAACCTGTGCCAGCGCACGCGCCTCGGGCTGGCCCACCTTATAGGGTGGGTTGGCCGTGGCCACACTCAAAATTCTGGGGTGCATAAACCTCATCCGTCGCTTTCGGGGGTGGTGCAGGAATCGCGAAACACATACTGCGAGATGCGCTTGCGGTGATCAGACTTCCAGTCTATGCGGGGCCGGGGTTTTTGCGCGGGCAGGTAGCCCAGCCGGTAGATGGCCATAAGCTCCAGGTGCGTGGGCACTTCCAGCAGCGCTTTTAGCTCCTCCCAGGCTGCGGGTACTTCCATGGGCGTGGAGACAAACTGAATGCCCATGCCCAGCTCCACTGTGGTGAGCCAGATGTTTTCAATGGCCATACCCAAGCCCAGCACGCTATAAAAGCCCGAAAGTTCGCCAGGGCGGTACTCTTGCTTGTCTAACAGCGCGGCCAGCAGCAATGGCGAACCCGCTATCAGCTTGCGGTTGTCCTCGCCCAGGGTTTGGGGAACGCGCAATGTCCGCAAAAGCCCCAGGGCCGAGGGGCTCATAATTTGGCGGGTAAAAGGGCGCAACGGCCCGGGCAGCTGGTCAATCAGGATGCCGTCCCGCCGCTCCTCCATCTCTTTTTCGCTAAAACGGAAGTAGGGGCGGTACCGCTCAAAAAATTTGCCATCCGTAATGAGCTGCTCCATGGTTCTTCCACCAATTTCAGCGATTTTTTCCCGCTTGGCTTGGTCTTCTATCAGGATAAAACGCCAGGGCTGCGAGTTGAAGTGGCTGGGAGCCCGGCTGGCGGCTTCCATGAGTAGATGCTGGTGCTCTCTGGAAACAGGTTTGTCCAGAAAGGGGCCGTTGGTGGTTCTGCGTTTACGAATGACTTCTAGAAACTCCATACCAAGTGTCTCCATAAGCGAAATGCGAGATGTCGTACCGAAAGTTTGCTTTAGGAATTGCGCCAGGCATGCATTGACTCATTCCGCTGGTCTTGCCAATCTGCCCTGGCGCAACTCAAACCCCTAGCGACAGCAAGTATCCGATCAACCCTAGCATACCCAGTGTGGGGTGAAGCCAGGTCCGTGGCCTAGCCTTAGGAAACAGTGCCAGGCAGCCTATGGTAAGCGAAAGCCACCATTCCCTTGCAAAGATCATGGCTATAGCGGTGCCAATAAACACCACCAGGTATAGCCCGTGGTGCCAGATGCCGAAGTGGGCCAGGCGAAAATGCGCGGCCAGACCCACCAGCAGATTGAGCATATAAAGGCCAAATCCCACTGCAACCAAAAGGGACATCCCCCCCCAGCATAACGGTATGACCAATTATGATTGTGCACACCGGCTCAAGGTCAAGCCGTACCGGCGCTATTCCGCGCTTGAAGCACGCCTGGCTCCGCGCAAACAGCAACGATTTGGCGGGCAGGTGTGCTGTGCGGGACAAAGCAAACAAGTTGTGAGCAGCGCAATATTTGTGAAGAGCGCTCTAAGCACAGCCTATAACCGAGCGAGCGCCTGTTATGGCTACCTTCGCTCACAGCTCGAGCCGGTCCAGCGGCCACCACGGCTCTGGCACTCCCGCCGCAGGTTTTCCTCGGGGGCGCGTAACACCGCAAACACCAGACCCGCCGGGTAACCGCCAGCACCAGCCCCCAGGCCCAGCTCCAGGCGGGTCAGGGTGAAGCTTTCGCGGGTGCTGGGAACCTGGGTGCTCACATAGCCCCGCCCATCCCAGGTGTAAATCACACTTTTGATCACCCGGCCATGGGGACGATACGGTGGGTTGACCTGCAATTCAATCTCGATAGGCTTTAAGAAGCTGGTGGCCCCAGAGGAAAGCCGGTAAATCCCCACCACCTCACGTTCGGAGAGGGTCTGAATAAAAAACACTTCGTTTTGGGGCGGGGAAGTGGGTACGGCCTGCAGACGCTCGAGGCGGAAGCGAACCGAAGAAACCAGGGCACCGGCGGGAATCAACACCTGAATACCAGGTAGTGTCAGGGTTCCGCCTTGTGCATCAACACGGCGCTCGACCACAGGGGCGCTCAGCCCCCATCCCCCAGTTGCCATCAGACCCAACAGCAGCACCAGCCGAATCATAGCTTCACCCTACTTCCCTGCCCAGGTTAACCTACAAATATCTGAGAAAATCCAAGTTAGTTCTGCGCCAACCTTGCATAGGGCTTCAACCGGGCAGTGATAGAAAACTGAAGCTCGATGGGGACATGGTACGGCGCCAACATACCCACTGGGCTGCAGCAGGGGAACACCCTCAACAGTGGGACTGGCGGGCTACAAACCTACCAGCTTTCTGGCCTCGGCCAGGACGGCCTTTACGGTTTTCTCGTCTTGGGCCTCGCAGTAGATGCGCAGCACCGGTTCGGTGCCGGAAGCCCTGAACAGCAGCCAGCCGGTATCGTTGAAAAGCCACTTGATGCCGTCCAAATTCTCGCTGCCGCTCACCTGCTGAGCTGCGATGGGATGCGGGGTTTGCACTTTCTCCATGACCTGCTTAAGCTGCTCCATCGAGGGCAGGTGTAAATCGATGCGATCGTAGGCGTGCTTGAAGCCTACCTCGGCTTCAATTTCGGCAAACTGCTGGCCCAGGCTTTTTCCGGTATGTATCACCGCTTCCAGGAGCAACAGGGCGTTGAAAATTCCATCGCGTTCGGGTATATGCCCGGCTACACCGATACCGCCCGATTCTTCTCCCCCAATCAGGACACCGCCCTTTAGCATCTCATCGGTGATGTACTTGAAACCGATGGGCGTGACCAGCAGCTCCAGGCCCAGCTTATGCGCGAGCTTGTCGATAATTTTGGAGGTTGAGAAGGTCTTGACCACCCGCCCGGATAGCCCTTTGCGGTGAAGGTGTTTGAGCAACACCGCAAAAATCTGGTGGCTGTTGAAGTTGATTCCGCCTGCCAGCACCGCCCCAATGCGGTCGGCGTCCCCATCGTTGACGGCGGCAAAGGTGGGGTCTTCCTCGGCTTTGAGCACGGTCATGACGGTGAACTGGTTTTGGGGGATGGGTTCGGGATTTACACCGTAGAACATGGGGTCGGGCACGGCGTGCAGCTCACGAAGCTCGAGCTTCAGTCCCGCATGCTTAACAAAGCCGGCCAGCCAACCAGCCCCGGCCCCGCCCAGGCTGTCGTGATACATCACCCCGCTGTAGTTACGCAGCGCCTCCATGTCCAGCTGCTGCGCAAGGAAGTTGTAGTAGTCTTTGCGTACATCGAAGCTATGAACGGTTGCGCTGGCTTTCTTGGGTTCAGCACCAAGGTGCTTTTCCACTTCAGCTACCAATGCCGGTGTGGCCGCCCCGCCGTAGCTGCCCTTTATCTTGAACCCCAGGTACTCGGCGGGGTTATGGCTTGCGGTAATCATTACCCCCCCATCGGCCTGCAAGTGCTTCACTGCAAAAGAGAGCACCGGCGTGGGGAGGTAAGACCTGGCCAGGTAGACTTGCAGTCCGTTGGCGGCCAGCACCTCGGCGGCCCTTTGGGCAAACCTATTGGCCAGGAAGCGGGTGTCATAACCAACCACCACCCGCTTGCCCTGGTGCTCGAGCAGGTATTGGGCGTAGGCCTGGGCCACCAGCGCCACATTGTCGAAGGTGAATTGGTCGCCAATAATGGCTCGCCAGCCGTCGGTGCCAAACTTGATGCCTGTATTAGATGGGTTGCTGACGGCTTCTTTCGCCTTTTCCATACCCCAACACTATACAGGAGGCAAAGGCAGGGGGCGCGGGGAATTTGCCGGTTCACGGCGTACCCGCATGACTCACCCCTTGTCATGGGTTGGGTGATAGACTTCTAAGGCTTTATGTCCGACCTCCTTTCTTCCCTCAATCCCTCCCAGCAGGAGGCCGTTTTGCACTTTGAAGGCCCGGCCCTGGTGGTAGCAGGGGCTGGTTCTGGTAAGACCCGCACGGTGGTGCATCGAATTGCCTATTTGCTGCGTGAGCGGCGCGTGTATCCCGCCGAGATACTGGCCGTAACCTTTACCAACAAAGCCGCCGGCGAGATGAAGGAGCGGCTGGAAAAAATGGTGGGGCGTCCTGCAAAAGATCTCTGGGTTTCTACCTTTCACGCGGCGGCGGTGCGAATTTTGCGTACCTATGGTGAATATGTGGGGCTTAAGCCGGGCTTTGTCATCTACGACGACGACGACCAGAATGCGCTTTTGAAGGAGATTTTGAAGGAGCTTGGGCTCGAGGCCAAGCCCGGCCCATTCCGGGCCATGATTGACCGCATCAAGAACCGTGGGGATGGCCTGGTGGAGTTTTTGCGCGAGGCCCCCGACTTTATTGGGGGAGTGCCCAAGGATGTGGCTGCCGAGGTCTACCGCAAATACCAGAGCGGCTTGCGGATGCAGGGGGCGGTGGACTTTAACGACCTGTTGCTGCTGACCATCGAGCTTTTTGAGCAGCACCCCGAAGTCTTGCACAAGGTGCGCCAGCGGGCCCGCTTTATTCACGTGGATGAGTACCAGGACACCAACCCGGTGCAGTACGAGCTAACCCGCCTGCTGGCCGGCGATAAGCCCAACTTGATGGTGGTGGGCGACCCCGACCAGAGCATCTATGGCTTCCGGAGTGCTGACATCAACAATATCCTCGACTTTGCCAAAGACTACCCTGGTGCCAGGGTTATTCGCCTGGAGGAAAACTACCGCTCGAGCAGCACCATCCTGCGGGTGGCCAATGCGGTTATCGAGAAAAATGCACTGCGCTTGGAAAAGGTTCTGCGCCCTACCAAAGAGGGGGGAGAGCCGGTGCGCCTCTACCGTGCCCCCAATGCCCGCGAAGAGGCCGCATTTGTAGCCAGAGAAGTTGTTCGGTTGAGGGACTTCCAGCACATTGCAGTGCTTTACCGCACCAACGCCCAGTCGCGCTTGCTGGAAGAGCACCTGCGGCGGGCCAATGTGCCGGTACGGCTGGTAGGGGCGGTGGGTTTTTTTGAGCGCCGGGAAATCAAGGATCTGTTGGCCTATGGGCGCGTTGCCATCAACCCGGCCGACTCGATTAACCTGCGCCGCATTGTGAACACCCCGCCCCGTGGCATTGGGGCTACCACGGTGGCTAGGCTGGTTGAACACGCCCAGAAGTCCGGCATCACGGTCTATGAAGCTTTTCGCCTTGCTGAGCAGGTGATTAGCCGTCCCCAGCAGGTGCAGGCGTTCGTGCGGCTGCTGGACGAACTGATGGAAGCAGCTTTCGAGACCGGCCCAGCTGCTTTTTTCGAGCGAGTGCTGGATGAAACGGGTTTCCGTGAGGCCCTCAAGCAAGAACAGGACGGCGAAGACCGTTTGCAAAACGTGGAGGAACTGCTGCGGGCCGCGCGGGACTGGGAAGAAGAGGAGGGTGGCAGCCTTTCGGACTTCCTCGACTCGGTGGCCCTGACGGCCAAAGCCGAAGAGCCGCAGGGGGATGCCCCGGAGGAAGCCGTAACCCTCATGACCCTGCACAACGCCAAGGGCCTCGAGTTTCCCACGGTATTTCTGGTGGGCCTGGAAGAAAACCTGCTGCCCCACCGCAACAGCCTGAACCGCCTGGAAGACCTGGAAGAAGAGCGGCGCCTGTTTTATGTGGGCATTACAAGGGCCCAGGAGCGGCTTTATCTGTCTTATGCCGAAGAGCGGGAAACCTATGGTAAGCGCGAATTCACCCGCCCGAGCCGTTTTTTGGAGGACATTCCCCAGGAACTGCTCAAGGAGGTGGGGGCTTTTGGTGATAGCGAGGTGCCGGTGCTGTCGCACAGCCGCCCTGAGCCCAGGCCCAAAACCCAGCTTTCCGAGTTTAAGGGTGGCGAAAAGGTCAAACACCCCAAGTTTGGCAGCGGGACGGTGGTGGCCGCGATGGGTGGGGAGGTTACGGTGATGTTTCCTGGAGTTGGCCTGAAAAAGCTGGCCGTCAAATTTGCCGGGCTCGAGCGGCTCGATTGATTAAGTTTAGAGCGTGTTTGAAAACGTGCCTCACGCAATCTTAGCGAGACGTGCGAGCACAAGGTGGGACATGCAGGCGTAGATAATGGCCTCGGTGGTGCGTGTAATAAGAAACCCCAATTCGGAAAAGCCACCAGCCACATTCCCCCAAACAATCAATCGGTAGAGCTGGTTTGGCCCTACCGATTGGGCATTCCAGGGAAAACCTTACTTATAGCGGTTGGAACCCGGCTGAGCCAGCGAGGGCAGGTTCATCAGCTTGCTGGTCTCGCGGTAACCTGGCAGATCGCGGTACCAGTCCTTGTAGCTCGAGCCCCCACTAGCAATCCAGGGGTCGAACTTAAGATAGCCGTCCCGGATGTCGATGCCCAGGCTAACCCAGCCTCCGGGCCCGTCCAGCTCTTCCCGGACGTATTTGTGCTCGGTGGGCAGGTGCAGGCCCCAGGGGCGCCCGATGTTGTCGATGTAGTAGCGGCCAATCACCGGGTCGGTGGTATCGTCTTG
Organism: Meiothermus cerbereus DSM 11376; assembly: GCF_000620065.1. Lineage (NCBI taxonomy): Bacteria > Thermotogati > Deinococcota > Deinococci > Thermales > Thermaceae > Meiothermus > Meiothermus cerbereus. The sequence goes on from NZ_JHVI01000021.1 coordinate 49,090, forward strand.
GGTTTTGAACAGGGTGCCGTCGGCTTTATCGCTGGGGCGGAAGCCCGCTAGGTGAATCTCAACCCCCCGTTGCCACTGCGGCACGTAGCGATCGCCTTGCAGCACCACCGGGTTGGCCACAATGAAGGGGTTGTAGGGCGGCGTGCCCGGGGCGGTAAAGGGCAGGGGCTGGACCAGGTTGATGGTCATCCGCACCCGCCCAGGGGTCTTGTAGGGCTCTTCGGGCACCACGTTGGCGTAGAAGGGGCGGGTGGGCAGGGAGGGCTCGAGCAGGTCGTAGCCATCGTCGAAGACGAAGAACACCGCCTTGCTCTGGCCCGCCTCGGTGCCGTTGGGGTTGCGGTCGGTGCTGTAGTGGATGGGCGGCGGGCCAGCCTGCCAGGGGCCCCCGTTCTTCTGCCACTCGTAGCTCACGCTCTCGACCTGGCCCGGCAGAAGGTCGGTGGCAAAGGCGAAGCCGTTGTGCCAGCCCCCGCCCAGGGCTTTTACAACAAACTCGGCCTGAATCTGCACGAGCTGGCTGTTGGCGTTGGTTACGTGGTTGATGCGGTAGTCCACCACCACGTCGTTGAAGTCGTAGTCCCCCTTGCGCGGCCACAGGTCTTCGAAGGCCAGGGTGCCATAGTCGCTTTTGGCGGGGAAGTAGTTGTTAAAGGCCCGCTCGGGGTCGCTGGGGTAGGCGTCGTAGGGGTCGTTGACGCCGTCTTCGTCGGTATCGGCGGCCTGCGGGTCGTCGGTGGGCAGGAGGTCGGCGGTGCGGGTCAGGTCGGGGTTGACGGGGTCACGCACCAGAATGGACTCCTTCTTCACCGCGGTATAGGGGCTGGCCTCCACCAGCAGGACGGCGTCGTTGAAGTCCTGGTCGCCGCCATGGTGGCGCAGAATGTCTTCGAAGCCCAGCAGCAGGGTCTGCTGGTTGTCGTCGAAGAGCAGCACCGTTTGCGCGCTTTGCTCGACGCTCATGCCCTGGGTGCGGTACAGCTGGTAGTTGAGCACCGGGTCGGAGAAGACGGTCTGCTCGTAGCTGCGCTCGAGCACCCCCGTGCTGCTGCTGCGCCAGCCGTTGGCCACCAAAAACCAGCCAATGCCGGTTCCAGCGGGGAAAACGTCGCTCCAGTTAGCGCCATCGAAGTATTTGAGCTTGACCCGGTTGCCCGCAAGCAGGCCGCCCCCGGAGCCCTGGTAGGAGGCGTTGGGGTAAACCATAATCATGCGGTCTAGAATCTCGCTGACGCTGTGCGGGGGGTTGTCTGCGGGGTAGATGTAGTACCCCACGGCGTTCTTGTAGCCTGCCCCTTCGTGCACGAAGGTCAGCCAGACCTCAGCTGGGTCTTTCAGCACCAGGTTACTGGTCGCTTCGCGGGCAATGTAATTCTTGTGAATAGGGTGCAGCGGCAGCGGGGAGCGCTCGGGCAGGGTGGCGTTGATGGTCTGGAGCATCTGGCTGGTGAGCTTGCTGCTATTGGTGGTAAGGTTGTTGGGCACGCCCAAGCTGTTCCAGTTGCCAAAGCCGCTCAGGTAGTGGTAGCTGTAGTTGACGCTCTGGAGCTGCACCCCCTCGGGCCTGCTGGCAGAGGCCGGAACCACCACGTTCAGGCTGCTGACCGAGGCGTTGTCCAGGGTCACTCGAGCCCGGCCCTGCTGGATAGGAACCTTGATGGGCTCGCTAATAACCCCGATGTAGTCCACGCGCAACCCCACCGCGTCGAGGTCGGCAGGCAGCGTGACCTTGGCGGCAAAGCGGCCCGAGGCATCGGTCTGGCCAGAAAGTACGGTGGAGCCTTCGTCCACCTCGCCATCGGGCAAAAAACCCTGGAACACCGCTACCGGAGCCCCAGCGGCAGGCTGACCCAGGGCCTTGACCTGTACCTCGACCTCGACTTCCTGGGTGGTTTTGTAGTGGAAGGCCGGGCTGGCGGGCCGGGGGTTGGAGCAAGCGGCCAACCCCAGCACGGCCAGCAACAGGATATAAGTATGATTGCTGTGCATACACCACCTCATCAATTAGGTTAGGCGGGGATTTGTAGAAAAGTTGTGACCAATGGGCGGGATTCCGGTAAACTCGAGGCCGCCCATGTCCATGTACCGCTACCTGGCCCGCATTACGCCCTGGGGAACCCTTCTGATCTGCCTGGCGGGCCTCAACCTGGGCCTGCACTGGGGGCTGGCCCCGCGGGAAGGGCCGCTCACACCCCTGCCCTACAGCGCCGCAATCGGCAACCCCGCCCCCCCCAAGTGGCAGGAAATAAGCAGGGGCTTGTGGCTCAGCGAGGTGCATCTGGGCCGACAAAGGTCGTACCGCCTCCTGCTCAGCGGCGATGCGGCGCCGCAAAGCAGCTACGAGGTGATATTTATGGCCCAGGCCACCAGCCCGCTCGCCCGGGCCCATTATGTTCGGGTCGAGGGCCAACGGCTTTCCAGTGGCTTCTACGACGCCCAGGGGCAGGCCCGCTCCCTGGTTGAGCACCCGCTCGAGCGCCCGCTTCCGCTAGAAATTGCGCTGGAGGCCAAGCGTTACACAATTGGGGTGGGCGGGGTGGAGGTGGCTTCGCTGCCGCTGCGCTACCAGGGGGGGCGGATCCTGCTGCGGCTCGAGGGCCGCCCAGCCCTGCGGCAGCTGCAGGTGTTGGAGGGGGCCGGCCAGCTCCAGCCCAAAGCCCCGGCCAACCCGGCCCCGGGTCGGGTGTTGTATGCCGAAAACTTTGCTAGCGCCCAGCGCCGGTTTGTGCTGCTTGGGGGCAGTTGGCGGGCAGGGCAGGGCTTCCTCGAGCAGACCGAGGCCCAGGGCTTTGACCGGGTCGCCCTGGCCCCCATCGGTCCGCAGCGCTTTTATCGCCTGCGGGTGCGCCTACAGCACCTCGAGGGCGCGGGCGGTGGGGTGGTGTTCAACCTACCCAACCCGCGCCGCCTGGCCCAGGGCCACCTGGTGCGCTACGCCGAGGATGGTCGCAGCGTGTTCTGGGGCTACTTCAATGATCAGGGCACCTTCGTAGGCCAGGGGTTTGTCAAAGTCGAGCCGCCCGGCGCCGCGCCACACCTGCTCGAGGTGTTCAGCTACGACAAAACCTACGAGGTATGGCTCGATGGCGCACAGCTTGCCCGCGACGTGCCGTTGGTTTCGAACGCTGGGCACCTGGGGCTCACCACCTCGCTCAGCCGGGTGATGTTCACCGAATTGCGCCTCGAGGCCGCTGGCCCCGCGCCCCATACCCCCCGTCTGCCCTTCGGGCCGCTCATCCTGCACGCCATCGAAGGCACCTGGATGCCGCAAGGCCAGGCCTTGTACCAGCGCTCCAGCCAGCCCACCCTGGCCCGGGCCATTAGCGCCCAGCCCCTCCGGCCCCGCCGCCTGCGGGTCGAGCTGCGCTGGGCCTCGCCCCAGGCCGGGGCGGGAATTTTTATCGTGCCCCACCTGGGTCTGGAGCAGGGGGGCTGGGGTATACGGCTCAGCCAGGGGGGGCGCCAGGCCACCTGGGGGCGGCGGCTGGAGGGAGAACGCCTGGACGGTGGTAGTGTAACGCTAGAGCCTGGAAACCAGGTAGTCGCGATTGAGCTCGCAGAAAACCAGGCGCGTGTATGGCTCAACAATCAGCTCCTCTATACCCTTCCCCAGGCCGAAGCAGGCTTTTTGGTGTTGCAAACCCTGGGCGGCCCAGTGGGGTTCGTACCCTTGGAGGTCGAACCATGAGGTCTGCGCTTCAGCGCTTCTGGGCTGAGTGGTCTTGGCCGCTGCAGGTGTTCTTGCTCACCCGGCTGGCCCTGCTGGGGGTTGCCTTCCTCGCCGATGTGGCCCTACCGGGACCACCCGAGGCGGCGGGGCGCCTCGAGCCGAGCAACCTTTGGCTCGATGTCTGGGCCCGCTGGGACAGCGGCTTTTACCTGCACATCGCCACCCAGGGGTACTACCTCTACCCCGACGAACCCTCGGCGGTAGCCTTCTTTCCCCTTTACCCGCTTTTGCTCAAAGGCCTGGCGGGGCTGGTGGGCAATGCGGTGCTGGCCGGGGTGCTGCTCAGCCACCTGAGCTTTGCCCTGGCCCTGATGGTGCTCTGGAAGCTGAGCCTTCAGCTTCTCAATAGCCCGGCAGCGGCCCGGCGCGCCGTTTTGTACCTGGCTATCTTCCCCACCAGCTTCTATTTCAGTGCGGTGTACACCGAAAGTCTGTCGCTGCTGTGGGTGCTGCTGGCTTTTTATGCCTTACACGAGCGCCGGTGGGAATGGGCCGCCGTCAGCGCGGCGCTGGCTTCGGCCACCAGGGTAACGGGCATTCTGCTGGCTGGGGTGTTGTGGCTGGAGTACCTGCGGGCTTGGGAGGGGCGCAGCCGGTGGCCTGTGGGCCTTGCCCTGGCCGGGGTGGGCAGTCTGGGGCTGCTGAGCTATATGGCTTTTCTGGCCGTTCAATTTGGCGACCCGCTGGCCTTTTGGAGCGTTCAGGGTAGCTTCAGCCGCGAGGTGGGGGGCTTTATCGAGGAAATTCGGCCCCTCTTCCAGCAAAACTTTCTGACCGGCCCCATTTCCTGGAACGTTCTGCTGGATCTGCTGGCCCTGGTATTTGGGGTTGTGGGCTCGCTGGTGGCCGCCCGGCGGCTGGGGCTGGGCTATGCCCTTTTTGGCCTTTTGAGCCTGCTGATCCCTTTCAGCAGCGGAACCGGGAGCCTCAGTCGCTACGTGCTGATGGTCTTCCCTGCGTTCATGGTGCTGGCAGAGGCCGCCGAGCGCCCCTGGCTGGACAGCCTGATTCGCTTTATTTTTCCGTTGCTGCTGGGTCTGCTGCTGGCCATACATGTCAATGGCATTTTTGTGGCATAAAGAAAAGAAGGGATAGGGGCGGTTTAATACCGGGTTTGGGTGGCTAGCCACCCCGAGGGCTTCCCAAAGATGTACCTCCGGCGGTTTTGCAGAGTATCTTTGTGAAGCCGGTATAAGGTAGGCTATAAGCAGGCCGGATGATTCGTATTCTCGTTGTGGACGATGAAGCTATAGTACGTCGGACGCTGCGGGCCTTGCTGGAGCGGGCAGGTTACGCGGTGCTCGAGGCGGCCCACGGGCTCGAGGCCCTGGATCTGTTGGATGGAGCCGACCTGGTGGTGCTGGATTGGAACATGCCCCAGATGGACGGCCTGGAGCTGCTGCGGCACCTGCGCGAGGAGCGGCCCGAGCTGCCCGTGCTTATGCTCACCGCCCACGACGGCGAGGCCGAGCGGGTGCAGGGCTTGCGCCTGGGGGCCGACGACTACCTGGGAAAGCCCTTGCGCAACGCCGAGTTTTTAGCCCGCATCGAGGCCCTGTTGCGCCGCACCCGGCGGTATGGGCTGGTGCGTGTGGGGGAGCTAGAGCTCGAGCCCGCCACCCAGGAGACCCGCCTGCAGGGGGCGGCGCTCTCCCTGACCCCTACCGAGTTTGCTCTGTTGCTGGCGCTGGCCCGACAACCCGGCCAGCCCCTATCGCGCCGAATCCTTTTCGCCCAGGTCTGGGGCAGCGACCCCCAGGTCGATGAGCGGATCGTGGATCACTACGTCAAGCGCCTGCGCAAAAAGTTGGGCGATGACCCCAAAAATCCCCGCTACATCGAGACCGTGTTCGCTCGAGGCTACCGACTCAAGCAGCCCGCCGAGTAAGCCACAGCCGCCACCCCAGCAGCAAACCCATCCCCAGCAGCAGCAAAGGCCAGAACACCAGCCATTTGCCCAAGCGCTCGCTCCAGCCCAGCGGCGGCGCAGGTTGGCCTGCAAGCACCTGCACAACCGGCTTGGGGGTTCCGTCGGCGCGCAGCAGCCCCAGGTGCCGCTCCACCGCCCGCCCCCCCGGCATTGCACCCCGGTCGAAGTCGTAAAGGGTCCAGGCCAGCCAGCCCAGGTTGTAGCGGTGGGTGAACTGCAACACCTGTTGGTAGTGGTGGGCCTGCTCGAGCTCGCTGTGGGGGTCGGGCAGCTTGTTGCGCTGGGTGTGGAAGCCAAACTCTTCCAGCAAGAGCGGCTTTTGGTGCTTCATAAACCCCTCGATGCGCCGCTCGAGCTGGGCGGGGGTTCCGTAGTGGTGGAAGCTGAGCACCTCCAGCTCGGGCACCAGAGCCGGATGCGGCTCAATAAAACCCACGGTTATGGGCTTTGCGCTGTAGTAGCGCAAGGCCCGCGACCAGGCCCGCAAAAATTCAATCACCAGCTCTTGGCCGGCTCGAGCGTAGTCGCGGTCGGGCTCGTTCTTGGCATCCACCAGCCAGACCGCAGGGTGCCGCAGCAGGGGCGCCAGCTCCTCGAGGTGGGCAAACACCTTGGGGAAGTCTTCAAAGCGGTAGCGGGTATAGCCGTCCAGCAGTGTCACAACCACCCGCACCTGCTGGTCCTGGGCCAGGCTCAGGAAGCTTTCAAGCCGCTGGCGGTAGCCCGGTGGGGGTGGGTAGGGCACGAAAACCCGCCAGGTTCCAAGGCCCAGCATGCGGCCAATGCGCATATCGCTAAGCACCTCGCGGGGCTCATAGCCCGGCCCAAACAGATCGAAGGGGTGGCTGCGGGGCTGGTAGTTGACTCCCCGCACCCCGGCGGTGGAAACGGGCAGCAGGCGCGCCGGCAGGGGGCGCTCCTGCAGCAGGCGCCAGTGGTGGATGCGCCAGTTTCCGTCGTCGAGCTGCATCACCACCTCGAGGGTGCGCTCGGCCAGCCTGGCGGGGGACTGCCGGGAGACCTGCGCGTACCAGTAGGTATCGCTAAAGGCCACCGTCGCGCCGTCGGGGGCATAAAAATGCAGCCGCAGGCGGTGCTTCCAGTCCACCATCACGCCCGAGGGCCCCTGCCCCATCAGCAAGGCGTCTTCCAACGCCCCCGACTGAAAGTATGAGCGCAACCCGGTGGTCTCGCCGGTGAAGTGGGTGTGGCTCAGCTCCTCGTGGGCCAGCAGGTAGTCGCTGGTAATCTCGTCGCGGCGGAAAGGCTCGAGCGGGCGCGGGGTGGGGTCGTCGGGCAGCCACTCCAGGCGTCCGGGGGCGGCCCGGCGGGGCTCGATGAGGTTGAGGGCCTGCTCAAGTGTACTGGCCTGCTGGGCCGTGCGAAAAAGTTCCCCCAGCCCCCTCAAGCCCAGCAAAGCCAGCAGGCTGCCCAGCAGCAGCAGCGCCGCCCAGACCAGCAACTTGAGCCGAAGCTCGCTCATGGGCGGGGTACCTCCAGGCGCGCGCGCTGGCCCGCAAGCTCAAGCTCGAGCCAGAAGGGCCGGGCCAAAGGCGGGGGCGTCCAGAGGGCCTGCCCGTTGACCAGCGGAACGCTCTCCTCCAGCAAAAGCCGCCCGGCCGGGTTCACCACGCGCAGCCGCAGCGGGGTTCCATCGTCGGGGAGGGCGCCCAGCGCGTCCACCACCGGGCCTATGCGCAAGCGTTTTCCGCTCCAGCGCAGCGGCAGGCGCACCACCCGCACGGCCGGGCGCGCCCGCAGCGTGATCTCGCTGCTCATCCAGCCCTCGCTCCAGGCCCTCAAGGGATAGCTTCCCGCCCGGTCGGGTAGCGGCAGCGAGAGGGGCAGGCGGCCCTGGGGCGCCGAGCGGGTCAGGAAGAAATCCTCCAGGGCGCCACCAATCAGACTGACGGCCAGCCCGTCGGGGGCAAGGTTGCCTTTTTCGTCGCGCAGCCCCTGCACCTCAAGCGCCCAACGGTCGCGCCCGGAAGTGGCCGCCTCTGGCTGGAGCGGCAGCAGCGCCCCAGTGCGAATGCGGCCCGGCAGCACATCCACCTCGGCCCGCTCGCCCCGGGCGGTTCCGCTCTTTACCACCACCTTCAGTATCCCGGTGCGGCTTCCTGGGGGAAAGTAGCTCCAGGCCAGTTGGCGAACCACCGGCAGCACCCATTCCCGCTGCCCCCCATCGGGATAAAACACCTTCATCCGCACCGGCTCTTCGGCCACGTTGAGCTGCGCGTCAAGGGGGTGCAGTACCAGCGAGGGCTGGCGGGGGGCGTCCAGCCGAACTGCCCGCGCCCCCACCTTGGGTTGCAGGGGGGTTACGGCCGGGCCAGGCCGCCGCCGCAGGGTTCCCTCGAGGCTGGCCCCACCGACCTCGAGGCGGTAGGGAATCAGCCCGGCCCGACGGTAAGGGATAAAAACCTCCCCCTCTCCCTCGCTCACCAGCGGCCCTGCCGGGGTGAAGAGGCGTACACGGAACCAACCCTCACCCCGGAAGCGCACCCCTGCCGGGGACACCTCCGCCCGAATCGCGTGCAGGGCGGCAGGCCGTGGGGGCGGTGCGGCCGGGGTGCGGCTCTGCTGCCAGAACAGCGCAACCTCCAGGGCCAGCACCGCACTCAGTAGTAGAACCAGGAGAATCTTTCGCGGCACCGGCTCAATCCTCCCGATAAAAAGCCTGGGCTTGCAGACGGTAGGCCCGTATATCCCCAGCCACCAGGGGTCGGGTATCGGCCGGCACGCCTGGAATGAGGCGCTCGAGCAGGTTGGGGCTTTCGCTCAGCTTATGCAGTTCCTTCAGCACTGCATAGCCCTTGGGTAGCCCGGCCCGCAGGCGCGCCTCGCGCTGCTCGCGCGGGGGAATCGACTCCAGCAGATACTCGCGCTCCACCCAGGCCAGGCCCTTGCGGTCGTAGAGCGAGAGCAGCACCTGGGGCACGGTGGCCTCCCGCACCCCCAGGTTATCTACCCGCAGGCGCAGAACATCGCCCTCGCGGCGGCTCCAGATGGCCAGATCGCGCCGCAGTTCGCGCGAGGTGACTACCGCTTTCAACGCCACCTCGAAATCCCCGATGGCGGCTGGGTCGGGTGGGGCTGTCACCCCGTCGAAGTCGATCCGGAAGGGGGTTCGCTCGCCAGGCAGGAGTTTGTGTAGCACCAGATCTCGAGCGTTGTTGCGGCTTATCTCGAGGCCATCCCGCCCGCGCAGAAAGCCGCTGATGGTCAGGTCGGCAGGGCGGGCATCGAGGTTTTCCACCTCCCCCACGATGGCCAGGAGGGGCTTGGGGGCATCTTCGGGCCAGTAGCGCACCAGCCGGGCTGAGCGCAGCCGCAACAGGGGGCGATCCAGCACATCGCCGGCGGCAGTAATGTCGGTGCTGAGCCGCCGCTGGGCCCGAAAATACTCCACCCCTGGCTGGCTGGCAAAGCGCTCGGGGGGGCGGGTCTTGAGCAGTGGGCGCTGCTCGATCCGCCAGCCTTTGGGGGTGTGCACCAGCAGGTGTTCGTGGGTCTCCTGCACGGTTTTGAGCGCGGTCAGCCAGGTCAGCTCGACCTGCACCAGCGCCCGCCCGTCCTGCCGAATCACCTGCACCGGGCGAATGTGCTCGAGCTTGGCATAGCCGCTACGCAAACCGCCCTGCACGCTCAGGTCGAGCTGCCAGCGCTCCTTGGTCAGGCCCTCGGTGGGCGCAATCCATTCCCAGGCCTTCTCAAAGCGTTTGAAGTCGAGGTGATCCCAGTAGCGGATAACCGCCCACTCGGGGGTGTCGGGGGGATTAAGCCAACGCCAGCCCAGCCAGCCCAGACCCAGCAGCGCCAAAGCCAGCAGGCTCGAGGCCAGCAACCGCTTGCTCAACGGCTTTCGCTGCACCTGTATGCGCCCCTCCAGGGCACGCAACAAGCGCAACCAGGGCTGCCAGGGGCTGGGGGGCTCGGGCGGCAGGGCGTCCTCGACCAGCCAGCTTTGCAGGCGGACAGGAACCCAGGGAAGACGCCGGGAACGAAACGGCGGGAGCAGCAAGCTCAGGTAGGCCAGCAGGGGCATGGCCACGGGAAGCGTGCCCCACATCATGCGCTGCCAGACCGGCAATTTGCGCCGGGGCAGCCGCTCCGGCAGGGGCGGGATGTCCTCTCGCTCCCAGACCATAACCCCGTTCTCGAGGCGGCCCAAGCGGTGCCAGCCGTAAAAGTGCAGCAAGGGGTCATAGAAGGCGTCGTTGGAGTAGATGAACTTGAGGTTGTAGCGTTCGGGGTAGGTCAGAAACTGCTGCAGGCTGCCAATTCCGGGCACTCCGGTATACTTGGCGCCCTCCAGCCGCTCAACCGGGGTGGTGGTCAGCTCGGGCAAACGGCGGGCCGAGTGGTAGTTGCCGTCCGGGGTAGAGGCCCGGGTGTTGGCCGAAAGCCAGGCCATCTGGTCGCCAAAACCCAAGGTGAGGTAGCGGTAGCGCCAGTGCTCGTCCTTCTCGATAAAGCTCAGGATGGGGGCAATCTCGATGGTTTCGGGCTGGAACTTGCGGTAGCGGGTGAGGGTCGAGATGCCGATGGAAGCAGTCACCGCAAAAAGCACCAACCCCAAAAGCAAAAGCAGGCGCACCCGTTTGCCCAGGTTGGCCTCGAGCCACAGGCGCAGGCGGCCCTCGAGGGCGCTTTGCAAGGCCATTCCGGCAAAGGGCAGCACCAGGATGGTGGCCCAGAAGGTGAAGCGATCCAGGGTAAGGATATCGAAGGCCCCCCGCAGGAGCAGCTTGGGAATGGGGGTGGTGCCGCCGGTTCCCAGCACAAACAGCAGGCCCAAACTGGCCCCCAGGGGCCACAGGTGCGAGAGGCTTTTGTAGAAGGCGTAGGGCAGGAAGACCAGGCCGCTGGCCCAGGGGATGAGCCAGAACATCAGCCCCATGTTGGGCTGCTGCAAAAAATTGGCCCGGCTGCCATGGGGAATGGGCACTTGCGCAATGGGGTCGGAACGGCTCCAAAGCCAGTAGGGCAGCACCACCAGCACCAGCGCCACAATGGCCACCATACCGAAAACGCCCGTCCGATACAGGCGGGGCAGAACCCGGTACACCCGTCGTCGCACCTGCTGAAACAAACCTCGGCCCGAAGGCTCTCCCGGACGGGGCTGGCGCAGGCCCTCCAATACCAGCATGGCCACCACTGGCCCGATAAAGAAAACCGAGCCAAACAGGGTAGTGACGTGGTGGGCCGCAGTGGTTGAGCCTATCCAGACCGACGCCTTGAGCAAGTATCCCCAGCGCCCGGTGCGGATGTAGGCCCACACCCAGGGAATGGCGTTGAGCAAAAAACCCAGCGAGAGTGTGGTGGGAAGCTGGCCGAACACATGCACGGTTTCGGCGATGGCGCTTGAGAGCACCAGTGCCAGGGCCGCAAAACCAGCAGCCTTTGGCGCAACAAATAGCCTCGAGAAGCGGTAAATACCCACGGTGAGCTGGAGCAAGGCAAATAGCTGCACCGGGGCAAAGGCCAGCTTCAACCCCACTACCTTGGAGGCCAGGGCAATCAGGAAGTGGGAGAGCGGGGGGTAGGAGACCAGCGAAAAACCCGTATACCAGCGCGGCTCCCAGGGGTCAAACCAGCTTTGGGCGTAGTGGGCCCCGAAGAAGGTGTGAATCAGGGCGTCATAGGTACGAAAATACTGCAGATTAAACAGCAAAGTGCCGTGAAAGAGCAGGGTTAGCAGCAAAGCCACAGCCAGGAGAATCAGGCCGGGCTGCTCCTCTTTTAGCAACTCCCGAAGGGCAGGGCAAGGCGAATTGCGCAGCATGAGCGCCTGGGCCGCTTAGTCGAGGAGCCGGCTCACCTCGCGCAGCAGTTCCTCGCGGGAAAAGGGCTTGGTCAAAAAGGCATCCGCCCCCAGTTGACGCGCTTCGATTTCGAATTGCTCTTCGCCGCTGGCTGTCAGCACCAGAATGGGCAGGTTGGAGAGCTGCCGTACGTGGCGAATCAGGTCGAACCCGCTCATCCCAGGCATGACCAGGTCGGTAATCAGCAGGCGCACCTCCGGGTGATCCCGCCATAGCTCTACCGCCTCGCGGCCGTTGTCGGCCACAAGCACTTCGTGGCCAGCCCGCTGCAGCACCAGGCGCAGGACGTGGCGGATGTGGGGTTCGTCGTCAACAGCTAAAATCATGCGCCCTCTTCAATGGGAATCACCTTGTCCAGAAGGGTTAGCTCGAGCACCTTCCGCACCGCCGGGCTCGGATTCTCGATAATCAGGCTACCTCCATTGTTTTTGGCCTGTTTAAGCCCGGAAACCAGGGCTGCCAGACCCGCGGAGTCCATGAACTCCACCGCGCTCATGCTCAGCCGAAGATCCCGAGCGCCCCGGTCGCGGGCTTCTCCCAGGATCTGGCGCAAACCAGGGGCTTGCTGCATGTCCAGTCGTCCTTCTATCACCAACCGAGCTGCAGTATCGGAAATCATCTCATAACTAATCACCTTTCCACCTCCCCAAACTCAAGCGTAAGGCAATTCCAACTGCCTTTCCTACGGTACCGCATCCCGCGCACGACCTTGTGTACAATTGCCATCCCGTACCCCCCCTCGCGCATCTCCCCCATGGGCCGCACCGGCCCCTCGAGGGGATTGAAAGGAACGCCATCGTCGAGCAGCCACACCTGCTTACACCTCGAATCTATGCGCACACGGAAACAACGGGCCCGCCCGTGCACGGTAGCGTTGGTTACCAGCTCACTCACGGCCAGCTCCTCCAAAATATCCAGTCCCCAGGCACGCAAAAAGTCCGACAGCGGCTCGAGGGAGTCGGTGCGGGCTGGCAGGGTCAGAACTAGTCGCAAGACCCCACCCCCTGATAGCGGTAAATGTGCAGGCCTAAATCATCGCGCACCTCAAAGCCGTTCATCGCGACCTCGAGGGCCTCCAAAAACTCCTCGGGCTCGGGGTTGGCCTCGAGTAGTTGGCGCAGGCGCTCCAGGCCAAACAGCTCACCGCCCCGGTCGGCCTCAATCAGGCCATCGGTGTACACCAGCAACAACTCCCCTGGCTTTAGCTCGAGCTGCCGCATAGCCGCGGGAGGAGGGTCAAACAGCCCCAGGGGCGGGGCGGTGGCTCCAAAGGCATCTACCCTGCCATCGAGGCGGCGCACCAACAGGGGTGGGTGGCCAAAACTGACGTATGAAAGCCGGCCGTCCTGCCCAAAGCTGACCATAGCCAGGGTAGCAAAAGCCCCAGCCCGCTCGAGCAAAGGTGCTGCCGCGCTCGCCAGCGCTTTCGGCGGGTCGGGCTGCTCTAGGGCTATTGGGACAAGGCCGCTGAGCAGTCCGCTGTGCATGGCCGCTGGCAATCCTTTGCCGCTGACATCGCCCAGCACCCGCCAGCTCCCCAGCGCCAGCTGAAAGTCACCTCCCAGGTCGCGGGCGGGCCGGAAACTGCTCAACAGCGTATAGCCCGCCGGGGCAGGCAGGTGGTTGGGCACCAGCGTGCTCCAAATCTGGCTGGCCAGGGTGCGCTCGTGCTCTTCCAGCTGCAGGCGCTCGCGCAAGGCCTGATCCTCCAGGCGCTGAAGCGAGACCCCAATCATCTGGGCTAGCGCGTTAACAATGCGCTGATCGTGGGCGCTAAACGGCCTCGAGCGGCCCCACAAGGCCAGCCACCCCCCAGGAAAAGCCACCGCGTAAAGCGCTTCTTCGCGCCGTTGCAGGCGCTTGGCCGGCGCGGGCAGGGCCGCCAGCCACGAAGGCACCTCCTGCAGCCAGCGCCCCCTCGCCCAGATGGCCGCCCCAGCGCAGGCAAGCTTCTGCGCGGTTTCCAAAAGAAGCGCCAGAATATCGGCCTCGCTGGCGATTTGGGCCGAGTGCACCATCAGGTCCTCGAGCCACACCGTGCGGTCGTAGCAGTCGGCCAAGGCTTCGCTGAGGTTTTCCAGTTCCTGTAAAGCCGTATCGGGCATACTCAAGCCTCAATGGGCAAAATCTCCAGCAGTCCGGTGATCTCCAGGATCAGGCGCACCGGGTCTTGCAGGTTGCGAATCAACAGGGTTTTTCCTTCCTCGCGGGAACGTTTGAATAGGTTAACCAGCAAAGCCAGACCGCTCGAGTCCACAAAGTTGACCCCTGCCATATCCAGCACCGTGCGGGAGCCGAGCTCCAGTCGGCTTTTGAGCAGGGGAACCTGGTGGGCATCAAAGCGCCCTTGCAAAGCGTAGATGGTCTGACCGTCCAGATCGTGTCGCTCAACGTGCATGTTTCCTCCTCAGGCGTTCAAAGTGCAGCAGGTACCAGTCCGCTACGTCCTCGAGCAAAACCCCCACCGAGGCGCGGTAGTTGGCCTGCCCCATCTGCTGGGCATACGCTCGGTCGCTAAATAGCCGCCACAGGGCCTCGGCCAATCCCCCTACATCGCCCGGCGAGAAAAACTCGGCCCGGTAGCCCTCGGCCTCCACCAGTTCGGCCAGGTCGCCGATGCGCGGCATAACCGCGGGCCGGGCATACTGTCCCGCCTGGTGCAGCACCCCAGAGGAGCCGGTGGTAGCGGTATAGGGGAAAGCCACCACATAGGCCTCCGTAAAGACCCTCGCCACCTCCTCCTCGGGCACATAGCCGGTGTAGGTCACCCCAGGGATATCCCCGTAAACCGCCCGCAGGCCCTCGAGGTAGCCGGGTGCGTTGGGCGAGTTGGTACCTGCGACCACCAGTTCCACGCTCGGGTCGCGCTTTAGCAGCAGTTGATGTGCTTCCAACAGGGTTTCCAAGCGCTTGTAGGTACCAAACTTGCCAAAGGCCAGCACCCGCTTGGCCTCGGGCAAGGGCGGTGGGGGGCCAGGGTCTTCAAAGGCCCCGTGGGGGGCCAGAAACACATTCTTAGCCCCGTATTCGCGCCGCAAAATCTCTACGTAGGTGGGCATGGTGGTAGCCACCAGGTGGCTTTGCAAAAGAAGTCGGGTAAAAATCCTACCCCCAGCCCGCAGTACCCGCTCCTTCAGGGGGTTCTGTGCATACCCCGCCTGACGCAAATCAATGGTTTCGAAGAGGTTGTGCAGTAGGGTAATGGTTGGAATGCCCAGCGCCCGCGCCATACCTGGTGCCAGCAAGCCCAGCGCAGCCGGAATCGCAGAGCCACCAAAGCTGGCAAACTGGAGGTTGAAGATTACGGCATCCGGTTGGAGTTGCTGAAGGGTGCGAGCCAGCCGTAGCGAATTAATCGGGCTACCAAAAGCCCAGACCCGGCGAACATTAGGGGGGTCGGAGGGGGCGTCCACCCCTGTGGGTAGCCGATCGGCCAGCACGGTCACGCGCTCGACCTCGGGTTTGGCTGCAAAAACCCGCGCCAGGTGGGCCCCATACTCCACCAGGGTGCCCTGGCTGGGGGGATAGGTGGTAACGAGTGCAAGGTGCATACTAGTTTCCCACCTCCGTGGTGGGGGACTGGTAGGCCCCCTCCCGGTCGAGCCGCCGAATTGCCAGGATGTCCTTGAGGAACTTGAGCGAGTCCTTGACAGGATCCACCTTTGAACTGGGGGCATCGAACCAGCGTACCGGCACCTCGGCCACCTTGAGCCCCAGGCGGTTGGCCAGGTAGAGCAGCTCGAGGTCAAACGAAAAGCCCATCATACGCTGGCGTGGAAACAGCTCCTGAACCGCTTTACGGCTAAAGAGCTTGAAGCCGCACTGGGTGTCCTTCAACCGCACGCCTGAAAGCCAGCGGGCCAGTGAGCGCAGTCCCCAGCTGGCCAGGTGCCGCACCAGGCTTTTGTTCTCTTCTTTAGCGCCTTCGGCGGCTCGAGACCCCACAGCCAGGTCGTAGCCTTCATCCAGCTTTGCCAGCAGGCGGGGAAGCTCCTCGATGGGGGTGGAATTGTCGGCGTCGGCAAAAAGCACCCGCTGCCCCCTGGCCGCCAGAACCCCCCGGCGCACCGCCCCGCCCTTCCCGGTGTTGGCGTGGCGCAAAACCCGCAGGTTCTTCCAGCCCAGCCGCTCGACCAGGTTGGCGGTACCATCGACGGAGCCATCATCGGAGAGGATGAGCTCCCAGCACGGCTCCATCCCCGAAATCACCACCGCAAAAGCCCCCAGGGTGGGCAGAATTCGTTCGGACTCGTTGTAGGCCGGTATCACAACCGACAGCTTTGGGTTTGGGCACTCCTGGTCGCGCCAGCGTTCAAAGTCAGCGTAGGACATACTGCCTCCTGTGGTGCAAAACATGTTGGGTCGCAATCAGCATAAAGCCGAGCAGCAGCAGGCCCTTGGCCACCCCCTGAGCCACAATCAGCTCCAGGCCGGAGCCGTGCCAGACCAGCATCAGTAGCAGTTGCAACAATCCCGCCCCCAGCCCCCACCAGCCCAGCTGGCCGTATCCTTGCGCCAGAAAGTGGTTGGCAATTACGTTGGCTAGGGCATACAGGGTGGTCATCAGGGCATAGGGGGCCACCAGTGGCGCTGCTGCAATGTAGCCAGGCCCAAATAGGGTCTGAACCACCCACTCGGGAGCCACGGCACACACCCCGATAAAAGCCAGGCTAATCAGGGCCACGCTGGAGAAAGCCCAGCCCAGCAAGTATGTGGGGTTCCGGCCCTGGGCATGGGCCTGAGCCACCATCGGAAAAACAGCCATCCCCACCGCCCAGGAGCCATAAAAGACGATTCTGCCAATCATCGCCACCGCCGCATACAGCCCCGCCTGGGTAGGCTCGAGCAGGGCCTTGGCCAGCAGCACGTCGGCGTTGAGGATCAGGGCCTGGGCCAGCAGGTTGCTGCCTGTGGCCAGCATATAGCCACCCTCCGGGCGCGCCGACCCCTGCGCTCCAAGGGTTTTCCTCAGCGCCGCCAGCGCCACCCCCACCCCCACCAGGGTGGCCGCCACCGCAGCGGTAGCCCCCGGCAGAAGCAGCAAAGCCGGCAAGGTCAGGCCAATTTTGCTGAGGTGCTCCAGAACCATGTTGGTTCCCAACTGGCCCTGCAGCTGGCGCCCCTGAATTTCGCCACGAGCCGCGCCCAGCAAGGCGTACAGCGGCAGGAAAGCCCCCAGCATGACGTACCACAAAGGCGGCAGCGTGCTCAACTGGCCCAGGGGGAGGCTCAGAAGGATCAGCACGGCCCCCAGCGCCCCCCCCAGCCGCAGGGCTTGCAGGCGGGTATAGGTCAGCGCGCTCGAGCCTGCTGCTGCATGGCGCGCCCCCACCTGTTGCAAAGCGAGGGGCAGCACCGTCAGGAGTAAGAACAGCGACATAAAGGCGGCATAGCTCCCGTACTCTGCCGGGCCCAACCAGCGCCCCAGCACCAGCGCATAGCCGTAGTTGAGCACGTTGACCACCAGCATGGCCGCAAATAAGACCAGGCTGTTTTGTAGAAAACGCTTACGATCCATAGGTTTACAGGTGTCGGGCCAGCTCAGGGTCGCGGCGCAAGGCCTCGAGAACCTTCTTGATGTCCTGGCTGCGCTCTTTCTTCACGATGAGGGTAACCGGGCCATCGCGCACTATCAGCACGTTCTCCAGACCCAGCGTAACGATGATGTCATTGCCGGTGGTATAGAGGATGGAACCGTGGGTGTCCAGACCCACGTGGCGGGCCAGCTCGAGGTTGTCGGTGGAGCCCAGCAGCCGCTCGAGGGCGTTCCAGTCGCCCAGGTCATCCCAGCCAAAGCTGGCCGGTATCACGCAGGCTTTGTCGGTGTGCTCCATCACCGCGTAATCCAGGCTCTTCTTGGGCAGCTCCGCGTAGGCCTCGCGCCCCTTGGCCTTTAGTGGCCCCAGGATCTGCGGGGCAAAGCGCTCCAGCTCGCGCAGCATGACCCCGGCCCGGAAGACGAAGATGCCCCCGTTCCACCAGTAATTGCCCTGCTGCAAATAGGCCTCAGCCGTGGCCTGGTCGGGTTTTTCGGCGAAGCGCCTGACCCCAAAAGCCTCCAAACCAGCGTACTCACCTATCTTCTCTCCCTGTTGGATATAGCCGTACCCGGTGGCGGGAAAGGTGGGCTGGATACCCAGGGTAACAATTACCTCGTGTTGAGCGGCCAATTCTGCAGCAGCCCACACCGCCTGGCGGAAGCGCTCTTCGTCCTGGATGTGGTGATCCGCCGGAAATACACCCAGCACCGCATTGTCGCCGAAACGCCGGTGAACCTCGAGGGCTGCATAAGCTACCGCAGCGGCGGTATCTCGTGGCTCTGGTTCGATGAGCAGGTTCTCGGCGGGCAAGGGTGGTAGATGTTCGCCTATTCCTTCTAGCAGGTTAAAAGTGGTAACCACCCAAACCTGTTCCCACCCACCTACCATTGGCAGCAAGCGATCCACGGTAGCCTGAATCAGACTGCGACCATCTGGTAGAAGTTTGAGAAACTGCTTGGGCCGATCTTGGCGAGAGAGAGGCCAGAATCGCTCTCCCTTCCCGCCAGCCATGATTACAGGGAAAAGAGTAGTCATGAGGGCATTCTAGATTCGTCCCCAGAATCGGCCTGGGCAATTTGAACAACCCCAAGAGGATTGGGCATTTAACCTGTATGGCGATGGGCCTGTTTAAACGTCGCGACACTACCGCAGACACGCTCGAGAAGCTGGCGGGCTTCCACGAGGCCTTGCTTTCAGGCCTCGAGCTCAAACCGATGCTGCGCAACCTGCTCACCGCCGCCACCCAGAGCCTGGGGGCCGAGCGGGCAGCGATCTTTTTGTACCACGCCGAGGAGGGGGATTTGCGCGGCGAGGTGGGAACCGGGGTGGGCACCAACCACACCGTCTCGGCCATCTCGCTCTCTCTGGCGCACGAAGGCCCAATCCAGCGGGCCTTCTTTGGGCCGCCAGAGGGGCTCGAGCTGCCCGAGGAAATACTGCTGCCGGTTCACTCGAGCCCCGCCCCAGCAGAGGGTAAGCCCTTTTGCTGGAACAAACCCGAAAGCCACTGCAACCTACAGCCCCGCATCCGGTCGACTCAGCGGGCCCAGCGCTGCCCCACCTGCCCACACTTTGGTGGGGTAGGGGTGCTTTCCCTCGAGGGGATGGCACTCGACGCGGAGACCCGTCAGCTCCTGCCGGTGCTGGCCCGCCTGGTCGCGCTGGCCCTGCGCAACGCCCAGCTCTACGAGACCGCCCTGAACCACCAGAACCGCCTGGCCCGCAACGCCCGCGTGCTGGAGGTTGTCAACACCATCTCCCGCCATCTAGTGCGCAACCTCGAGCAACGGCAGGTACTCGAGGCACTGGCCTGGGGGCTCTACCGCGACCTGGGTTACTATCGTGTAACCATAACCCTTAACCGCAACGGCGTGCTCGAGGGGTTGCTCACGGTCAAAGAGGGTCAGATATTCTGGACCGAAGGAAGAAGCCAGCTGCGCTTCCCAATTCAGGACTCGAGCGACCCTTTCGCCCGGGCAGCCCGCGAACGCCGCCCGTTGGTAGTAAGCGAGAAGGAGCTGCCCTCCACCGCCCGCGCTCAGCAAATGGCCTTTGTGCCCATCACCACCTATCTGCCAATCCTGGCCGAGGAAGAAGTGCTGGGTGTTCTGGCTGTGGATCATGGCGATAGCGGACAAGCCCTTGACTCAGAAGAGCTCCGCTACGTGCAGCTCCTAAGCTATGTGGCTGGCGCGGCCCTAAAAAACGCCCACACCTTCGAAGAGCGCGATCAGGCCAGCCGGGCCCTTGCGCTGGAGCGCCAAAAGCTCACGCAGGCTTTGGAGCTTATGGGGGACGCGGTAATTGTGCTCGAGGAGTACGAAGGCTTTGCCAACCGCAAGGCCCGCGAGGTTCTGGGCCTGGGCGAGCGGGTGGCCCTCGATAACCTGCCCCCCGAGCTTTACCCCGCCCTGGAGGGGCAGCCGGTAGAGTACCTGCAGGCGGGGCGCACCTTCTCGGCCCTGGGCACGCGAGAAGGGCGGCTATGGGTGCTGGTTTTGCACGAAATCACCGCTATTCGCCAGGCCCAGCAGCACCTCGAGAACCAAAGCCGCTTCCTGGGCCACCTCGCCAAGGTCACCCGCCAGGCCCTGGAGAGCCCCGATAGCGCCCACTTGCTGAGCACCCTCGCCAATCACCTGGCCGACCTCTTCGCGGCCGATCAGGTGTACCTCACCCTGTGGGATCCAACCCACAACAAACCCCTTCCCGTTGCCTCTCACGGCTTCCCCAGCGAGCGCTACCGCGAAGTCGAGAGCGAATCCCCTCGGAGCACCTTCACCGAGGCCGCGCTGCGCTCGGGTAAGGTGTTGGTGATAGAAGACACACGACAAACACCTTTCGCCGACGTCTCCATCACGCGCCAATTTCCCTCGGCCTCGGCCATGGTGCTTCCCTTTATCGCCCAGTCCCGCTGGCTTGGCGCGGCCATCCTGGGTTATCAGCAACACCGCAGCTTTAGCGACCTCGAGGTCGCCCAGGCCCAGCAGGCTGCCGAGCTGATTGCCCTGGCCCTGCTCAAAACCCGCCTGCTGGAAGAGCTCGAGCGGCGCGAGCGGCGCTTCAAAGCCTTGCTGGAAAGCAGCCAGGACGTGGTCTACGTGGTCTCGCCGGAGGGGTTCTTGCGCTACGTGAGCCCCAACGCCCAAGCAGTGCTGGGCTACGACCCCGAGGGATACCTGCACGCTGAGGTCAATGGCCTCTCCTTCTTCCACCCCGAAGACCGCCCCCGGGCCCAGACCCTGTTCAAAGAGCTGCTGGTCGCGCCGGGAACCACCCGCGTGGCCGAGCTGCGCCTGCTGGACGCCCAGCAGCAGGTACGGCAGGTCGAGCTATGGGGGCGCAACCTCACCCACGACCCTGCCGTGGGCGGGGTAGCGATCACCCTGCGCGACATCAGCCAGCGCCACCAGGCCGAGCTGGCCCGCCAGGAAAGCGAGCGGCGCTACCGGGGCATCTTCAACCACACCGAAGACGCCATCTTCCTGATCGAGGTCGAACCCGACGGTACCTTCCGCTTTGAGGGCAACAACCCCGCCCATCAGCGGCAGACCGGTATCGCCCAGGAGGCCATAGCCGGGAAAACCCCCCACGAGCTGCTGCCTCCGGAGCTGGCCGAGCAGGTTTCGGCCAACTATCGCCGCGCCCTGTCCGAAGGCCGGGCCATCAGCTACGAAGAAACCCTCGAGCTTCCAGCCGGGCGGCGTACCTGGCTGACGCAGTTGGTGCCCATCCCCAACAGCGAGGGCCGCATCGATCTAATCGCGGGCATCTCCCGCGACATCTCCGAGCGCAAGCTGGCGGAGGCCGCGCTGCGCGAGAGCGAAGCCCGCAACCGGGCCATTTTGCAGGCTTTGCCGGATCTGCTCTTTGTGATGGATGCCGAGGGCACCATCCTGGCCTACCAGGGCCGGCGCGACCAGCTCCTCATGGAGCCGGAGGCCTTCCTGGGGCGGCGTATTAGCGAGGTACTGCCCCCCGAGGTCGCCGAGCGCATCAATTCGGCCATCACAGAAGTGCTCACCCACGGCGAGATGCGCAGCGTAGAGTACAGGCTCAATGTGCAAGGAGAGCCACTCGACTTCGAGGCTCGCCTGGCGCAAAGCGCAGAGCGGCAGGTGTTGGCGGTGGTTCGTGATATAACCCAGCAAAAGCAGCTCGAGCGAATGAAACAGGAATTCGTTTCGGCGGTCTCGCATGAGCTGCGTACCCCACTGGTGGGAATTCTGGGCTTTGCCGAGTTGCTCGAAGAGGAGCCCGATTTGAACGAGGAGTCCCGAGAATTCGCCCGCCTGATACGCGAAAGTGGGTTGCGCCTAAAGAATATGGTCGACAACCTACTCGACTCCAATCGGCTCGAGTCCGGCCGCTTCGAGGTCAACCGCCGCAGGGTGAACCTTACTCCCGTCTTGCGCGACGTGGCCGCCGCTTTCCGGGGGGTTGCCCAGCTATCGGGCATTGCCCTCGAGCTGCACCTGGCACCGCTGCCCTCGCTGCCAGCCGACCCCGACCGCATCGGTCAGGTGATCGGCAACCTGCTCTCCAACGCATTCAAGTTCACCCCCAAGAACGGCCGCGTTACCCTACGAGCGTATACAAGGGAAGATCGGCTGCGCATCGAGGTCGAGGACACCGGCCCTGGCATCTCGCCAGATGAGGTAGGGCGCTTATTTCAACGTTATGCCCGCACCCGCACCGCCCTCGAGCGCGGGGTACGGGGAACCGGCTTGGGGCTGTACATCTCCAAGGCTATCGTTGAAGCACACCACGGCACCATCGGCGTGAATTCCGAGCTGGGCAAAGGGTCGTGTTTTTACGTAGAGCTGCCCATTTCGGCTGTCGAGGCTGGTGAGCCCGCCTTAGGACACTCTTCATAAATCGCCAGGTTGACATCCCGCCGCCGGGTAGCCGGGTGAGCCTTGCGGCTCTCCCAGCCCCCTCAGAACCGTGCGTGCGACTTTCACCGCACACGGCTCAAGCCTTCAAGCCCTTGTACCCAACTCGCTGATGGTGCGCGTGATGGCACCAGCGATGCACCAACATCCGGTTGTCTAACGTGTTCTGTCCCCCAGCGTGTCTCGGCTTGACGTGGTGGTCGTCCATATCCTCCACTGCAAGCGGAAGACGGCACATACCACACACGCTGTCTTGACGGCGCAGGAGTTCCAATTTGTCTTTCTGGTGAATCTGTCGCGCAATCGTGCGCTTATGTCGGTTCTGCCAGTAGTCCCGCA